>CAZPTO010000008.1:0-2542 GCA_964589155.1 uncultured Bacteroidaceae bacterium
CGGTTTTAGTTCCTCACTGTTGCAAACCGACCGGCAACAAACGAGAGCTGTGAACTCAACCTCATTTCATGAAGCCGGGGGCAACGCTGCAAATACTGGCCAGGATTTGCATGCAGTAACAGGATCCGGGCGATACACTGCTGCAGCAATCAGCGTAAATACAGATGAAGTGCAATCAGCGGCAATACTCAATAGCGAACGAGACCTGGGCGTTTCCATGGGTACAATGGTTCCGGGGCAGGATACACTCACTGAAAAAGAACGGAAGAAATTGCTCGGGGAACTCGAGCGTGCCAGGGAGGAACTCGGCGCCATTGATTGGGAGAAAGAGATCGCGCGTATTGAAGAAGAACATGCCCGGTTATTGGCCGAATTGCCTGCGAGGATGGAAGAGGAGCATAAGCGGATCCGGGAAGAACTGAGCAGGATTGATGAGGAAATGATCCGCAAAGAGGTGGACCGGGCACGCGTGCATCTTGAGGTTGATATTGATCACGACAGCCTGGTGTTCGAAGTGCAAAAAAGCCTGCAGGAGATTGACATTAAAGCAATTAAAGAGGATATTGATCGTTCCGTCCGGGAGATTGAGCTACGGATCGAAGCGTTGAAAAGCAGCGGTGCCGGCAAAAAGGACAAGAAATAGTAAAAAATTCCTTTGATGTTTAAATTCATTTGTTATATTTGTTGCTGTTAGTGTGAGAAAAACACAAGTTTAACGATACATACTAACCCTAAAACTACCATTTATATAAGGGAATCCTGTCTTACGCGTAAGGCAGGATTTTTTTATGTGCGGGTTATGATCAAATTATCAACAATTTATATGTGAATTTCACATTATTGGTATATTCGGGTCTTAAATAACTAAAAACGATCATCATTATGGCTAATGAATCCAGGCAAAGAACCGGTCTGATCATTGTGATCGCTGCGATAGCAGCCACCGGGGGACTATTATTTGGTTTTGATACAGGAGTGATCTCCGGTGCGAAACAGTTTTTTCGGGAACTATGGGATCTGTCTGATAAACAGGTGGAATGGATTACCACAGCCGGATTAATCGGTGCGATCGCGGGTGCAGCATTCAGTGGAAGGGTCACTGATGCAATTGGTCGTCGGCTTGTCATTCTTGGGGCAGCTGTCATTTTTGGTATAGGGGCAGTGTGGACCGGGGCTGCTGGTTCTCCAGCGAGTTTGTTTGCAGGTCGCCTTTTTCTTGGTATTGCTATTGGTATTTCATCCTACACGGTCCCGCTCTACATTGCGGAATTATCTCCAAGCAAGCACAGGGGAGCGCTTGTGAGTTCATTTCAGCTGCTTATCACCATCGGGATACTCGTTTCGTACCTCAGTGATAAAGGATTTGTCGTAGAAGACGGAAAAGTGGGTGTCCTTTCCCAGATGCTTATTAATATGGACTTTGATATCAATTTTTACAACTGCTGGAGACCCATGTTCTATGTTGGCGTCATCCCTGCCCTGATCCTGCTGATTGGTATGCTGTTTCTCCCTGAAACGCCACGTTTCCTGATCAGCAAAGGCAAAGAACAGAAAGGGAGGAAAATCCTGCAACGGATCGAGGAACCTGAGCTGGTTGAGCCAACCATCAAAAAGATGAAGGCTGACCTGGAAGCATCCCGAAAAAACAACGTTGGCGTGAAGGACCTCTTGCGGCCCTGGTTGCGCAATTCCTTAATCATCGGTATCGGGATCATGTTCGTACAGCAATTTGTAGGGATCAATACTGTGATCTATTACAGCCCGGAGATCTTTGAGAAAGCAGGTTTTGGATCTGTTGATGACCAGCTGTCAGCTACTGTGATCGTGGGACTGGTGAATGTATTCTTTACCATTGTTTCCATGTTCATTATTGACAAAGTCGGACGCCGGAAACTATATTTCTTTGGATTGACTGGCATCACCATATCGCTCATCGCCCTGGCACTGGGTTTCGCATTTATGGATACACTTGGAGATTCCATGAAGGTTCTCACTGTGATCTTTATCCTGGTCTACATCCTGTTCTTTGCCATCAGCCTCGGACCGTTAGGATGGTTGATTATTTCAGAGGTGTACCCGCTGCATGTTCGCGGCACGGGAAGTAGCATCGGGGCGCTTTCCAACTGGACTTTTAATGCGATTGTCACATTCACTTTCCTGTCGCTAATCAGGTTGATGGGACCATCCGGTGCGTTTGGCCTCTATGCAGCCATCGGTGTGCTTGGGCTGATCTGGGGAGCAAGGTTCATCCCGGAAACCAAGGGCGTTTCTCTTGAAGCGATCGAAGACCACTGGAGGGCCGGAAAAAAACCAAATGAATTAAAGGTGTAATAACAGATTGATTGATAACATGTAAGCCCCGGTACCCCCGGGGCTTTTTTTTTACCCGGAGCTTTTTGGCACATGATTTGAATCTAGTTCATCAAATAATATGAACACTAAAAACCTCTGGTCATGAAAGCAACAGTTAAAACAACAATAATGCTGATGGCGATGACAATCGGTACACTGGCAGCCAGTGCACAATCAGCACAAAGGGGGA
>CAZPTO010000008.1:2642-19291 GCA_964589155.1 uncultured Bacteroidaceae bacterium
ATGGCGATGACAATCGGTACACTGGCAGCCAGTGCACAATCAGCACAAAGGGGGAAACCACATAAGGAACAGCAACGGAAATCCACACCCGCACTAAAATCCAGTGCACAGCGCGATAAGGCAGCACGAGCAACCAACAGTACCACCAGGAAAAGCAATGTCCGGCAACATTCCTCATCGAGGCAGGAGCCCGACAGGAATGTAACTTCCAGGACTGCTGCCCGGAAATCACCGGCATACAGAGGCAACAGCCAGAATCGCTCCAAGGCACATTCAAATAAGCGGACCACGCACATTGGAAACAGTCAGCGGAAGGTCAGCACTACGACACGGCACAATTCCAGGAGTGATTACAGGTCACCCAGCCGTTCCGTCAATGCCGGTAAAACACGGCTTGATCCCAAACCGCGGTCTGCGCAGACAAATCGCAATCCAAATGTGGTAGTCAACAGGAACCTGAACAGCCACAGCCATGCACACAAACGTTACTATTACCCGGAAAAAAGGGTCAAAATGCATGTGCATCCAAGAACCTACCATAATCATTACAAAGTCATGTACTACCCTGCCCACAGGGAGATCATCTGGAACAACAGAATGCACCGTTACTATGTTGACCTCTACCCGGGGTATACCTGGAGGTATCATACCGGGTATCACATTCAGACCATCTCGGCCTTTGAAACACGGTACAATGTAGGTGAGGTCGCGCGGGTATACGGCAGGGTTTACGCCACCTGGTACAATAAGGAAAGTGATGACCTGCTGCTCTTTTTCGGAGGCGAATTTCCTCACCAGGAATTCACAATGGTTATTCCGGGACACATTGCAAGGAGATACAACTGGCGTCCGGAAAGATATTTCCTCGGACAGCACATCCTGGCCACCGGACTGATCACCAGCTATGATGGAAATCCGGAGATGATCATTAAGAAAAAGAGGCAACTGGACGTATACTAACAGGGTACAGACAATCAGGATAAATGAGGCAGTTTGACGTATGCGAACTGCAAATTGAAAACAGGATAGCCGGCCTTTCTATCAACAGGGAGGCCGGTTTATTTTTGAGGGAATGACGGGACCGGGATAATCTTGCTGACCCGTTCGATGGAATACGCAGTAAAAATGCCCACAGCATCGTTTCCAATATTAGAGGAAACGTTGGCGGGAGGGCCACTGAAGAGGGGGTTGTTTCCGAAAATTTCATTCTGCGCCTCTGTAATGAAATCGTAATATTCTCTGGTGATACTGTTTACCTCCAGGGTAACTGTATCCCCGGGAAATACTGCCTCGTCCTCTTCATCATCATTAAGAAATCCAATGGGCAGACCGGGTATGTAATTGTCCTGAAAAAGGTCATCGGGCTGCACTGTGTAATCAGAAATTCTTTGATTTAGCAGTTCATCATTTCTCCAGAGCTTGAAATTATAAAAATTCACTCCGGGCGGATCGGGCGACCAGATCGCGACCTGGTAGCCGGAAAAGAAGGGTGTAATGAATTGCTGCACACTGACGGAATCGGGAGGTGCGATGCCAGGCATGGTTGTGGATGCACTGTATGTCTCTGAAATACCGTCCTGGTCGACATCCACATCTTCGATCAGCAGGTCATATTGTGTACCAGGTACGCCCTTGATTGGCTGGGGAAAGAAATAGATCCCGGGTCGCTCTGTGGATGCTTCCAATGTCACAGCACTGTTGGCAAAGGAGACAATTACGGTGGCATTTTCCACCGGTGGAGGTGCCTCACTAAAGAAGTAATCTGTCGTGGCAGTAAGCTCCACCTCATGTTGGATCGAGTCGGTAGTAATCGTTCCATAAACCACCAGTCGCGTGTAGGTTGAATCCAGATCGATGTCAATGATTTCAGTACATGCGACCATGAAGCTGAGCAAAGCGAAAAGCAACAAGCTGGCAGGGAATTTTAAAAATGCCGATCTCATATTTATATGATTGATTTTGCTCATTTTCGTGGTTATTTCATCAACAATTTCCGTTTAATCTATTATGATGTCATCAGTTATAAATTTCATTTTCTCCATCAGGCTTGCTCGCTCAGAAATTAAAATTATAGGTGATTGCAGGAATAATGGAAAAAAGATAGGTCATTTCGGCATATGTACGATTCGGGTCTTCGCTGTCCTGGACAAAATTGAGTGTCCACGGGTTCTTACGTGCATATGCATTGTATACGGAGAAATTCCATTCCCCGCTCCAGGGTTTCCTTGCACGCTCTTTTTCCTTAATGGTAATGGCCAGGTCAAGCCGGTGATAGTCATCGAGCCGGTATTGGTTCCTGCCCGTGTAGAGCGGAATAATATTACCCTGGATCTTGTATCTTCCTGTGGGAAGCGTAAATGGCAACCCGGTTGAGTAGATCCAGGTGGCGGAAGCTGAGATTCTTTTTGTAAAATCGTAACTACCCACCAGTGCCAGGTCATGTGGTTTATCATAAGGGGCCGGATAGGGATTCCCATTATTGATCTCATCGAAATACCGCGTGGTTTTTGAATAGGTATAGCTGATCCATCCCGAAAACCGCTGATCAGTATATCTGACAAATGCTTCTGCCCCGTAAGATAAAGCACGGCCTGTTCTGATCTCTCCTTCAAGGTACCTGTTGAGTATCAGCTGCGCATGTTCCGCAAAATCAATCGACCGTTCCATCTCCTTGTAGTACAATTCAAACGATGTCTCCAACTTATTGTCGAGAAAGTTTTTAAAATAGCCGGCTGAAAACTGGTCTGACAACTGGGGCCTGATATTCGGAGATGCCGGAAACCAAATGTCCAGTGGCGTACCTGCGCTGCTGTTGGAAGCGAGCTGCATATACTGAATGGTACGTGCATAGCTCAGCTTTACAGAATTTGATTCATTGATCTTGAAGTTCATGGCGAGCCTGGGTTCCAACCCATGGTAGGAATTAAAAAACGCACCTTTTTCATATACCGTCGAATCAATTACAGTATAGTTGTCGTTATAATTGAAAACGGTGGCTGAACCAATGTTATCAAACCTGGAATAGCGCATTCCATATCTGACAGATAACCAATCGCCTAGTTTAGACTCACCCGAGAGGTAGGCCCCGCTTTCCAATGCATAATCCGCAGCATAGGCCGTAGTATCCTGACTATCATCGGAGGTTTTCGTAATAATGGTTCCCGGGGAGATGATATGGTAGGTTGAGGAAGCACCGAAACGAAAAGTGTGATCAGGTTGCGGGTAATAGATAAAATCAGCTTTCAGACCATAATCTGTCAGGTCAGATAGCCATGTAAAGCGCGGTGCTGCATCTTCCGGCGTGCCCAGGTCGTAAAGGTAGTTGGTGGTGACGAAAGTGAAGTTGCTGAACAGTTTCTTGGAAAACAAGTGGTTCCACCTGAAGGTGAGGGTACGGTTTCCGAAAGAGAACCCGGCAAAATCATTGGCAAAGACATCATCTCCAAGGTATCCTGAAATATAGAAACGGTTATTTTCATTCAGCGTATAATTGAATTTTCCATTGAGATCGTAGAAATACAACGAATTGTCGCGGATGGCCGTATCTCTTGCAAAAGCAAGAAAGATGTCAGCGTAGGTTCTCCTGCCCGATACAAGGAAAGATCCCTTCCCTGAAAAAAGCGGTCCTTCAAGCGTCAGCCTGCTGGAGATATTCCCGATGCCGCCGGTCCCTGAAAATTTTTTACTGTTTCCTTCCTTCATCCTGACGTCCAGCAGTGAAGCAAGCCTGCCTCCTGCCCTGGCAGGTATATCACCCTTATAGAGTTTTACATCCTTGATGGCATCATTATTAAAAATGGAAAAGAATCCAAGCAGGTGCGAAGCGTTGTATACCGTGGCTTCATCCAGCAGGATCAGGTTCTGGTCGGGGCTCCCTCCCCGCACACTGAAGCCGGAGGAGCCTTCGCTGGTCACCTGTACACCCGGCAACAGCTGAATCGCCTTAATGACATCCACCTCACCCATCAGCGCCGGAATTTTTCGTATCGCCTTCATCTGAAGCTTGGTGGATCCTGTTTCGAGACTTGTAATGTTCGCGTTGGCTGCCTCGGCGGTCACTGTCACTTCTTCGATTTCCTGGGCCGATTCGGTGAGTTCAATGTTCAGTTCCGATTCTTCGCTTAAATTAAGCGGTCGCGAGACTGTATTGTACCCAATATAGGAATAGACTAAAGTATAAAAACCGGGGTTCAATGTGATTGAATAGAATCCATATTGGTTGGTAATGGTTCCGGCACCACTCTCTTTTATTGCAACATTGGCACCGATCAGCTCTTCACCCGTTCCGGCATCACGCACATACCCGCTGATCGTCAGTTTGTCCTGCCCTGACAAAATTTGTGGCATGGATGACCAAAGGGTAACTCCAAGGAGTAGTAATATGAATAACCTATTCGCCATATCTTTATTTAAAGCTAACAAATGGCTTTGAAATAAGTTTCAGAAATTGGTAAGATTTGATTCAATTCAGTATCAGAATCCGGAGTCCATGTCCATGCCACCGTCACTTCCCTGTCGATCGGAACGTTGATCCACCCGGTAATTATTGATCCTGTAGCTCAATGTAAGCATAACCACACGTGGTTCGCGCTGCATCAGCACATATTGTGAGAAGTTCTCGCCGGAGGCTGTGAATTCCCGTTTCATACTACCCAGGAGATCCCTGACCTGCAGTGTAGCTGAGAGTTTGCGCTTGAAAAGATCCTGGCGCACGGCAAGATTGACATAGTACATTCCTTCTGCCGATCCCTGTGCAGTAACGGTCGGTCCACGATATCCCATATTGGCCTGTATCCTGCTGGTCGGGGTCACGGTAAACGTAGCGTTGGCATTGGCCCGCCAGGTGACATTGGAATTGTCGATGTCTTCACCATTCAGTTCGCCCATGATCCGGTAATAATAGACGTTTGTGCTTGCATTCATCTTCAACCAATTGGCAAACTGCCAGTTGGCCATCAATTCAGATCCGACTACATGGTCTTCGTTGATATTCTCAAAGCGTTGATAAAAGATCCCTGCGTCACTGTCATATTCTGTCACCCGCGTGATCAGGTTGTTGGTATTCCTGTAGTAGGCTTCAAAAGCAAGAAAATTTTTCCCCCAGCCCTTCTGGTAACCCAGTTCATATGAGTTGACGTATTCAGGTTCAAGACCGGGATTCCCGATACGGATGGTCTGCCTGTCGATATAACTCGGGACAGAGTCAAGATAATAGCTCCTCGGTCGATTGACCCTTTTGCTATAGCTCATCATGAGCTGGTGATCGTTCTCAAACTGCCGCGCCAGGTGCAGGGTCGGATAATAGTCGAACCTGTTGATCTCGTAGGCGTTGTTAAAATTCTCGTATTCGATCATCCTGTATGTATATTCACCGCGCAGGCCTGCCTGGAACTGGATGTTCCTGAATTCACCTGCCAATTGTGCATATGCACCCTGGATGTTCCTGTAAAAACTGATCTCGCTGCTGTTTTCATCCACCGCATTCCATTGGTCTGTATCCGGATCATATTCCTGGAATACAAAATCTTCCAGCTCATCATCGATGCGTGCCTGGTAGCCTGCCTCAAATTTACCATTGGGAAGGGGCCTGGTGTAATCCAGCTGCAGGCGATAGTCCATGCCGTTATCCGTTTCCAGGTTCCTGTTTCTTTGAGAAAGATCGGATGGGATGATTGTGTAGTTTTCGTCTGCTTCACTGAATTCAAGTTCTTCCGCTCCGTCCCCAGTGCTTCGTGAAAAATTGGCCAGGGCCACCAGCTTGTGTGCCGATGTATCGAAAGTCTGGGTATAACTCAGGTTCCCACTGAAATACGTTCGGTTCCGCGTCATTACATCGGTATTGATAAAGTAAAGATCTTCTGAAGCGGGAGTCGTATATTCATGGGAAGTATTGGACCTGTCGATACCAAATTTGTATTGACCTCCGTTTACTTCAAAGGCAAGATTACTTTTTGGTGAAACATCATAGTCAAGGCCAGCTTTCACCTGGTATCCGCCGCGGATAAAATTAAAATCGCCCGTTGCATCGTTGTGTTCCCGGACACCATCGTCCAGGAAAGTAACATGTTCCCTGACCAGTGAGCCATCATAGAGGTTATCGCTGTAATTTCCCCCTATAAAATAGTTCATTTTACCGGTTCTTCTGTTGAGCAGTGCATCGAACCTGTATTTATTATTCCGCCCCACTGACGCGTTGACGATTCCGGTGGTTCCCTTCTCGATTTGCTTCTTTAGGACCACATTGATAATCCCGCCATTTCCGTCAGGATCGTACTTCACGGATGGATTGGTGATGATCTCAATGTTCTGTATGGAACTGGCCGGTATCTGGCGCAGTGCATCGGCGGCATCGAGTACGGTAGGTTTTCCATTGATCAGTACAGTGAAGCTGCCACTGCCCCTGAGGGATACATTACCCTCAATATCCACTGTTACGGATGGCGTATTTTCCAGCACATCCACGGCAGTTCCGCCGGCAGCACTGAGGTCTTCACTTACATTCACCACTTTCTTGTCAATCTTGTATTCAACCCTTCGCTGGTCTGCGACAATCTCAACCTCATCCAATGCTTCGGTGCTGAGTGAAAGTTCCAGCTGGCCAATGTCCACGATCCGGTTGCCGCGTGAAACGATTACCGGGTCGTATACCGCTTTTTCATAACCAACAAATTTTATTTCAATATAATATTTGCCGAACGGGACGTCCTCCAGCCGGAACTCGCCGTCAGTATTGGATACAGTGCCTGTCACCAGGGATGAATCAACCACCCTGTACACCGCTATGCTGGTGTATTCCATGGGAACAGAGGATGCGCTTTCAACTACGGTACCAATTATTTGTCCACCTGCATCCGGGTTGTTTGCATCCGGATTAGGTCCCTTTTGTCCATATAAAGAAGGAGATGCGAGCGATATCAACGCCAGCATCAATATAGTTTTAAATTGCATTTGTTTGGATTATAAATACGGTTCAACACTTTTCACGGTCATTAGACAATGCAAGTGTCAAAGAGTTTAATTGGAAGTGTTAAAAAACTGTAATACTATACAGAGTTTGTCAATACAGTCAACTTGGCTGGATCATAAAGTTCGAGAACAAGGCGCGGAAAAATTATAAACCGCAGTATACTAACGTATTCGAGGATTTAGAATTTTTGCAGTAACGCAGTTATCGGACTTTATGGACAGACACTATACAGTCTGGCTGAGTGCATCGATAAAAGCCTCCACTGAAGCAGTGATGATATCCGTTGATGCTGAGAAACCGTAATAGACCTGTCCCTTGGATTCCACTTGCACGTGCACCTTTCCAAGGTCGTTGCTTCCCCTGTGGATGGCCTGGATCAGGAATTCTTCCAGTTTCACTTTCTTTTTAATAATTTTCTTCACAGCACTGAAAGCTGCATCAACAGGTCCGTTTCCTTCAGCGGTTGCAGAATGGCATGCCCCCTCCCACTCGATGGTGACAGTGGCTACCGGCACAGAGCCTTTGCCGCAGAGTACCTGTAAGCGATGCAGGTGCAGGTTGCGCTTGATATCCCTTGAACTAGCGCCTACAAGTGCTTTGAGATCATCGTCATCTACCTCTTTTTTTGCGTCCGCTACTGAAAGGAACTGCTCGTACAATGCATCCAGGGCATCTTTTTCAAATGAATATCCAAGTGCTTTCAGCCGGTGCTTCAGGGCTGCCCTTCCGCTTCTCGCGGTGAGGACGAAAGAAGACTCTTTAATTCCTACGGTTTTAGGATTAATGATCTCGTAATTTTCTCTCCTTTTCAGCACACCATCCTGGTGAATTCCAGAGGAGTGGGCGAAAGCATTTCTGCCCACGATCGCTTTGTTGGGCTGAACAGGCATACGCATAAGCGTGGAAACGAGCCTGCTGGCATTATGGATTTTCCTTGGATTGATGTTGGTTTCCAGGTTCAGGTGTTTACGGCTTTTCATGATCATTACCACCTCTTCCAGCGAAGTATTCCCTGCGCGTTCACCAATACCATTGACGGTGACCTCTACCTGCCTGGCCCCGTTGATTACACCAGACATGGTATTGGCAGTAGCCATACCGAGGTCGTTATGACAATGCGTGGAGAGGATCGCTTGATCGATATTGGAGACATTCTCCATCAGGTATTTGATCTTTTTTCCGTATTCCTCCGGCAAAGTGTATCCTGTGGTGTCCGGAATATTGATCACTGTTGCACCCGCAGCGATCATTTTCTCGATCACCATAGCCAGGAATTTATTGTCCGTACGACCAGCATCCTCGGCATAGAATTCAACATCTTCCACGAAAGATTTAGCATATTTAACAGCTTCAATACCCCGGTCAATGATCTTTTCGGGTGTGCTGTTTAATTTATGCACGATATGATAATATGAAGTCCCGATACCGGTATGGATCCGTGGCCTTTTGGCAAACTTCAGCGCTTCTGCGGCAACCTCGATGTCTCGTTTGATGGCCCTTGTAAGACCGCAAACCACCGGTTCCGTCACTGCCTTTGAAATTTCAACCACTGAATTGAAATCCCCCGGGCTGGAAATTGGAAAACCTGCTTCAATTACATCGACTCCAAGGCCTTCGAGCATTTTTGCAACCTCAATTTTCTCAATAGTATTCAGCTGACATCCGGGGACCTGTTCGCCGTCTCTCAGTGTAGTATCAAAAATGTACACGCGATCCTTACTCATGCTTTGATATTTTTAGTAGTTTCAATGAATAGTTTGCAAATTTATGCTTTATAGCACAATATCCTTAATATTTTACAGACTTTTCCCGTAATATTTAATTTTTTACTGTATAACTGCAGTCCGTGCAGGGATTTGCGCAATGAAAAAAGGCAGAAGTACCAGTGGCACCCTGCCTTATAAGAACCTGCAAAGAATGTGTTTACTCAAATTTCTCTTTCAGATCTGCAACCCAGGCAGCAATCCTCGGCTTATTTTTGGATGCCTGGTTTTCATAGTCGAGGGCCAATCCGAGGAATTGTTCGCCACGCACACCGCGGGAACGTTCAAAAGTATACCCTTCAGTGCTGGTAAGACCAACAATTTCGGCACCCAGTCCCTCGAGTATCTCAGCCATGAGCCCGATGCCATCCTGGAAATTTTCTGGATATCCTTTCTGGTCTCCGAGTCCGTAGATCGCATACTTATTCCCTTTAAGGTCCATGTCTTCGAGTGCAGGAACAAATTCATCCCAGTAGTTAGGAAGTTCACCATCGAACCAGGTCGGCACACCCAGGATTGCCTGGTCGTAAGACCCGAACTTTGATTCGGTGAGGTCCTCTGCGTTCACCATCTCAATGGCATCCTCATTGAATTCCTCCTTGATCTTCTCTGCAATTTTGGCGGTTTTCTTTGTATTGAAGCTGTAAATAAGCGCTGTTTTTTTCATTTATTTTACTTAAAGTATTGACAATTAGTAATTTATTAAATTTCTTTTCACCTCATGGCAAGCAAAATGCCTTTTTCGGCAACCGACAGCATTTCAATATATTCCGGTTGCTGCCTGATGTTAGTATTTCAGCAATTTGTCGAGGGCATTCTGAATACGATCCGCATCCGGAAGAATGGCCTTTTCAAGGATCCTGTTAAAACCTACCGGGGTGAAGGTCGAACCCACGCGCATGACCGGTCCGTCGAGATATTCGAATGCCGACTCGGTGATCTGTGAAACGACCTCTCCTCCGAATCCGCCAAAAACCTTGTCTTCATGCACCACCAGGACTTTTCCTGTCTTTTTAACTGATGCAAGTATGGTTGCTGAATCCAGCGGGCTGAGTGATCTCAGGTCAACAACCTCTGCAGAAACACCCTGCTCTTCCATGTTTTCTGCAATATCCATGCACATGGGTGTTGTATTTCCATAGGTGATGATACTGACATCCGTTCCTTCCCTTCTCACCCTGGCCTTACCAAAGGGTACTTCGAAATCATCGGGGATTGGTGCAGCGACCTTTGGTGCGTTATAAAGCGCCTTGGGCTCAAGGAACAGGGTGATACCCCTTGAACGTATGCTGGTTCTGAGCAGTCCTGCAGCATCGTCTGCATAACTTGGATAGACCACGCGTATTCCGGGTAGCGTTGTGAGTGTGCCTTCGATGGTCTGACTATGGTACAGTCCACCGCCGATGTATCCTCCGGACGCAAGCCGGATCGTGATGTTGGGGCTGAACTGGCCATTGGAGCGCCAGAAATCGTGGGACGTATCCAGCAACTGTTCCATTGCAGGCCAGAAATAGTCTGCAAACTCTGCTCCTTCAACGACTACGCGTATCTTGTCATTGAACCTGCTCATTCCGTTTGCAGTACCCACGATAAAGTCTTCAGCAATGGGTGCGTTGAACACGCGTTCCCTGCCAAACTCCTGCTGCATTCCTTTGGTCACATTGAATATCCCGCCTTTTTCCTTATTAGCCACATCCTGTCCCCAGATATAGGTATCAGGATTATGTCGGAATTCCGCTTTGAGGGTCTCATTGATCCCTTCGATCATTTTTTTGGCTTTCCCATCATGCTGATGCAGTCCTTCGGGGTATTTTTCCGAAACATAGGGTTCAGGCAGCACATGGTCGAAAAT
This sequence comes from uncultured Bacteroidaceae bacterium, assembly GCA_964589155.1. Taxonomy (GTDB): domain Bacteria; phylum Bacteroidota; class Bacteroidia; order Bacteroidales; genus M55B112. The sequence goes on from CAZPTO010000008.1 coordinate 13,225, forward strand.
GGATGCAGGATCCGGATCGGGAGCGCTCATGGCTGCTTTATGTGCCTTTTTGACCTCCTCTTTTGCCTGTTCCTCGATGGCAACAAGCTCTTCTTCTGTGAACCGCTCATACCTGAGCAACAGGCGCCTGTATTTGGCCAGCGGATCATACTCATTGACATAATTCAACTCGTAGTCATCCCTGTAAAGGTCATGTCGATCGGAATTTGAATGTGAATGCATCCTGACACAGTTGGCCTGGACAATCACGGGATGTTCATGTTTTTCCACGTATTCTTTGGCTTCGAACATGGTATTCATCGAGTCGAACACATCCTTCCCATTACAATGAAATATCTTCAGGTACTTAAACCCGCTAAAATTATCTGCCACCTTCCTGTTGGCCGTCTGGTCTTTCTTGGGTACCGAGATACCATACCCGTTGTCCTGGAAGACGAAGATCACGGGCAACTGTTCATTGGAAGCCCCGTTAATGGCTTCATACACATACCCTTCGGAAACAGATGATTCCCCCTGGCTGCTGATGGCCACGCCGGGAACCTTATAGGTTTTTATTGCCCTTCCGGCGCCAGTAGCATGTTGTGCATGGTTACCGGTGCAGGAGGATGAATTATGAATATTCCATTCAGGTTTCGCAAAGTGGTTGGACATGTGTCTTCCGCCGCCGGCAACATCCGTGGCTTTTGAGATCCCGTTCAGGATGATCTCTTCGGTTGAGATACCTGCGGAAATCGCTGTGAGCATGTCCCTGTAATACGGGAAAAGGTGGTCGTTTTCCTTGTCAAACACCTGGCCGATTGCAAGTTGTATTCCGTCGTGACCTGCATAGGGAGCATGGTAGGACCATCCAATGGCCTGTTTCAGGTAATTGGGCGCCCTGTCATCGAGTACGCGGCCGATTACCATAAGTTTGAACCATTGTTCCAGGGTCTTTTTATCTGTTTTCTTTATGTGAAATCTCTTTTCTTTGGACATAATTATAGAAGTTGAAAAATTCTTAAATAGTACGATTAACATCAAAAGCCTCGATGTAGTCGCCAAGTGTTCTGAGGAATGCACCACCCAGTGCGCCGTCGATGATCCTGTGGTCATAGGTAAGCGATAACCACATCTTATGGCGTATTGCAATCACATCGCCATCGGGTGTTTCCAGCACAGCAGGCTTTTTCTTGATCGCACCGATTGCCAGTATCGCAAGTTCGGGTTGATTGATGATCGGTGTTCCAATATCGTTTTTGAAGGTACCGAAGTTGGTGATGGTAAACGTACCACCTGAAATATCGTCCGGGCTCAACTTGTTGCTCCTGGCTGCTGCCGCAATATTATTCAAATTGGTGGTCAGCCCGCTCAGGTTCAATTGATCGGCATGTTTGATATTTGGCACGATAAGGTTATTGTCTTCCAGGGAAACAGCAATTCCCAGGTTGATATCCTTCCGGATGATAATATTTTCCCCGTCCACACTCGCATTAATCGCCGGGTAATCGCGCAGGGCTTTCACCGTGGCCTCCATAAATACCGGAAGATATGTCAGCTTCTGTCCCTGTTTTTCCAGGAATGCGTCTTTTACCTTGTTTCTCCAGTTGACCACATTGGTTACGTCGATCTCCAGCATGTTGGTCACATGTGCCGATGTTTGCTTGGAGTTGATCATGTGCGCAGCAATCAGTTTACGCATCCGGCTCATTTCAATGACTTCATCACCGGGTGACGAAGCAACCGGCACTTTCACCTCTGGTGCTGGTTTTGCCTGCCGGGTTGGCGCCTGGGGAGCTTCAGTTCCGGGCGTTTTCTCTGCAGTTACACCTGTGCTCCTGGATTCTATATAACCAAGTATATCTTTCTTTTGAACCCTCCCGTTCTGACCGCTTCCTTCGATGGAATCAAGTTCCTCCCGGGAAACATTTTCTTCCTGTGCAATTTTGCGGACCAATGGAGAATAAAACCGGCCTGAATCTGATTGTGATGCAACGGCAGGTGCCGGAGAAGTTTGTGCGGATGCATCGCCGGTGGTCGCAGCAGCGGCTGCAGCAGAAGTTTTCTGATCATCCCCCTCTTCCTGCTGAGGGGCCGTGTCCTGTTGGGTAGTGTCTTGTTTCTCAGATGACTGCCCTGTATCCGAACTTTCGTCGCCGGATCCTTCTCCATCCATGTCGATTACTGCGATGACTGTACCTACAGCAATCGTTTCATCCTGTTCAAACAATACTTTTTTTACAACACCTTCTACAGGGGAAGGGATTTCAGAATCTACTTTATCAGTAGCAATTTCGAGCAGAACATCGTCTTCAACGACCTTATCTCCTTCTTTTACAAACCATTTGGTAATGGTTGCTTCCTCGATGCTCTCACCCATTTTAGGCATTATGATTTCAAACTGCGCCATGTCAAATTATGAGTTTTGTTTAAGAATAATTTCAATAAGTCGATTATATAACAAGCCTTTTGTGAAAATGTTTTGAATAACACAGCTGAAAATTCCACCATTTAATCCGCTGCAAATTCCAGGTCCGGGCTGATGTGATTCGTACTGTGTTTACGTCAGACTCCCCGGAGGTGACCGGATGATTCATTTTAATAAGCTCCACAATAAGCTCCACATTACATCATGCTGCAGCGCGCGCAAAGGTAGCAGGAAATGGATATTTATAAAAGAAAATTCATCTAAAGAAGCGGGTTACTAAACGGAATTTCAGATATGGGTTCCGGGTAGTCCTGGTCGACGAGGAACAGGTTCAGGTATGGCCACAACTCAACGCTATTGACTGCCCTGAACATCATTGACGAGGTATATCTTTGAATGCGGGACTCCTTATAGGTGGAAGTATTCATAAGAATTACCCAGTTCACCCCATCCTGCTGTCGCACAAGCAATGCAGTCGAGCCACTGATGTATCCTGTTCTCCACCAGGTCCCATAACGATCCTGGCCTCTCCATCCGAACAGTCCCCTGCCGGCCTGGTCGGGATTTACCATCATTTCGAGGGTTTCCTTTTCCAGGATATCCTGCTGATGATCAAACCCATCCAATGCAGTAACAAGTTTACACAATTCAGGCGCTGACGCTACCCATCCTCCCGCAGCACCAAGCAGTTCAATATTGTTGCCGCCATAATAGGCAGGTACAAGGTCACCGGACCCATCAATGGCGTAGGTCATGTGCTTACGACCAGCATTGTAATAGCTGACCTCGTTTGGAAATTTCTCATGTGCAAAACTGCGGCCGATATGCATATCGTGGATCCCTGCGGGTTTGAGCAGATTGATGATCACATAATCTTCATATGGCATACCACTTTTCTCTTCAATGATCTTTCCGAGTATTCCATATCCAAGGTTTGAATAGCTGTACCTGGTGCCGGGATCATAATTCAGGTTCCTGGAAAGAGCATATTCAATCACATGGTCGATCTGAAGGGGTGGCTCGATCTTCATTTTCCGGGAGATATACAGTGTATTGAACATCGGATCACCGCTTCGTCTTGACCACCCTGCGGTATGATTAAGGAGTTGTTTGACGGTAATTTGCTCCACCCTCCTGTCTTTATACTCACTAAACAACGTTGTATCAAGGATGCCCTCCGGTCCGAAAACTTTTTCATCCGGATCGATATCACCTTCTTCGTAAAGTTTCATCACCGCCGCTGCTGTGATGAGCTTGGAAACGGAAGCAATTCTGAAGAGGTGACCGGGTTTTACCTCTTCTTTCTTTTCCTCGTTGGCATAACCAAAACCTTTGGCGTACACAAGCTCTTCTCCCTTGGAAATAGCCACGCTTGCACCTTTAATGTTCCATTGCCGCAGAAAATCTTCCACCTGCTTATCGATCTTGCTTGTAACATCAAAGTCAGAATACTGGTTTTCCAACTTGAGTGAAAAAGCCACCTCCTGGTTTTCAATAAGAAATGAATTACCTTTTTCGGAGAAGGTAAGGGCAATCTCCCCGAAGAAGAATGCAGTAATCAGTATGCCTGTAATGTAAAAACCTCTTTTCATATCCTGCCATAAAATTCAAAAATGGCTGAACCATTTTCTCTGCAAAATTAATCACTAATAATAATTATCAGATATTTAATAAGTTAGCCTTATTAACATTCTGTTGTGAATAGTATTAATTCGCTATTTAACAAACAGATAATGGATTTGTTCAAACAGTGCGAATAACTGTATTATACATGCTATAATTAACTCTTCGCACCGAAATACACCTGTTGATCTAATGGAAAGTGTGCTAGGAAAGCTGAATTGGATGATTAATCAAAAACGGAGATCAGGTAGGTATAAAAACACAAATGGGAGCCAGTCTGCACTAACTCCCATTTCGATTGACGGGAACCGTAGTCACCATTAATCGTCAAGCTACGGTTTATTATGCCGGAATACTGTCCGAAGACTGTATTCCCATTACTGCTACCCGCCGAAGCCGGTAACAGGTGGTCCTTTGCATCCGTAGATGCTCCGGTCCACATTTCTTCACGCTGCATGCTGCCCTGGTTTCCAGGTATCCTCCTGGACAGCCTGTTGCTTTTCCCAATACCTGTTACAGTATCTTTCAAAGCGCCAGCGTCAAGACCGTGACTTGCGCCACGGAAGAGTGACTTTAATACCTGTTTCCGTCACTCTGACTCCTTCTGCGCCGGGGACGAATCCCCTTTGCATATCAGTATGAAAAATCACAAAGAACGGAGTGGCTTTTATACGCTCACTTGATGAATCAAATATAACGCGAAATATGTTTCTGTCAATGTTTTTTGTGTCGAAGTAATAAACATAAAATGAACATAAGTTATTAACAATAGTTAATTACTTTTTAAAACAATGAACCATCGAAGTGGTAGTCTACCGGTTTGATGATCCCGGGATCATGGGGATCGCCGCCTGTCCCCGAGATGGCCTTACCGATGGTATATGCATTCATTTCATCAGCATTGTAGGGTTGGAGGAGCCGTTTTTTCGTTTCCTGATCAAGTGCTGTTGATATCCAGCCTGACTCATCACGGGAGCTGAGGATCACCGGCATTCTTTTTTTGCTGTTGTGGATTTTTTCCATAAGGGGATTGGCGCGTGTGGTCACTACAGAGAATGTTTGCAGTTGCTGACCGGTTTCCGGATTATTCCAGCGGTCATAGATGCCGGCAAGTGCAAAGAGATCATTTCTTTTTTCCTGTATGTACCATGGGATCTTCTGTCCGGCTAAGTGTTGCCATTCAAAGAATCCATTGACCAACACCAGGCAACGTTGTCCGGCTGCAGCTTTTTTGAACGATGGTTTATCATCAAGGGATTCTCCCCGGGCATTATAGGTACCGGTCCGTATCTTTCCGGCCTGCTTCATATCCTTGGCCCATGCCGGGATGAGCCCCCACTGCATCAACCGGACTTTTCCGGGTACTTGTTGGGTAATCACCGGGATCATGGGATTTTCAAAAGCTTTATAGAAGTACCTGAAATCGAAGTCCGACAAAATGGAGGAATCCGCATTAAATCTTTTTTCAATGGCATCCCTTGTGGTTTTGATACTGATGGTAAAACACATGTTGCGGCTGTTTTTGACGGTTTACTGGTCGTTTTCAAAAAAAGTCTGTTTTCTCTAAACAAAGCGGATTCCTCTATTGTTTAGCAACTGATAACAACAGTCCGATTGAATACAAAACAAAAAATATTACCTTTTTTCCCGCTTGGGGTATTTCTTTTTCCCGGGGAAGATCTGCCGCTGCGGATTTTTGAACCACGGTATCTCCAGTTGATCGATGAAGCCCGGGAAGAGGGATTTACGTTTGCAATTCCTTTTTTTAAGGACAACGAGATCATGGAATATGGTTGCGAGGTGAAATTGCAGCAGGTAGTTGCCGAGAGTGAGCAGGGCCGCAAGGTGATCACAGTCGAATCTGTCGCCCTGCTGCGGATTCACAGCTATACTTCCCAGATGGCAGGAAAGCTTTATGCTGGCGGGAATGTGGAGGTCCTTCCTCCTTCGCCGCCTATTAAAAGCAGTGCACTGATGAATATGGTGATCAATTATACGGAACATTTCGACAAGGATTTCCTGGAATCATTCAACAGTAAT
>CAZPTO010000009.1:0-13780 GCA_964589155.1 uncultured Bacteroidaceae bacterium
ATAATCCGGATATCATCCAGGTAAGCTACCTGAAGAACACTTTGTCTGAAAGAGAGCAAGCCGAAGGATGGAAGCTTTTATGGGACGGTGAAACAACTAAGGGATGGAGAGGTGCCAAGCTTGAGACTTTCCCGGAATTCGGATGGATCATCAATGATGGGGTATTATCTGTAGAGCAAGCTGACGGCGGCGAATCTACGAATGGTGGTGACATTGTCACTGTAGATCAATATGAAAATTTCATCCTCGAATTGGATTTCAAATATACTGAAGGAGCCAACAGCGGAATCAAATACTTTGTCGACACTGAACTGAACCAGGGAGCCGGTTCCTCCATTGGATGCGAGTACCAGATTCTCGACGACACAAAACATCCCGATGCAAAAAATGGTAAAAACGGGAACAGGACCCTTGCTTCTTTATATGACCTGATCCCCGCCAATGCCAAAAATTTCAATCCCGACCTTCCAAACGAAAAACGCGTCAACAAATACGACTGGAACAGGGCAAAAATAATCGTCCGGGGCGATGATGTGGAACATTACCTGAACGGGATCCTTGTCGTAAAATACAACAGGAGCGGACAGCAATGGAAAGACCTGGTGGCAGGCAGCAAATACAAGGTCTGGCCCAATTTCGGAGAAGCCCGTACAGGCCATATCCTGCTGCAGGACCATGGAGATAAAGTAAGTTTCAAGAGTATCAAAATCAAAACGTTATAACAATGCAAACCGACAGAAGGAGATTTATCAAGCAAACTGGCGCCACCGCTGCCGGGATAATGGCTGGAGGCATGAGCCTCTCTGCAAAGAGTTATAAAAACATTTTAGGAGCGAATGATCGCATCCATGTGGCCATCATCGGCCTTGGACGCAGGCTTGGAGCGTATCCCGATGCCATAGTAAAAAAGAGCAATAATATTGAATTGTCCTACCTCTGCGATGTAATGCCCTCTCAAAGGGAAAAAGCAGCAGAAGTATTCAAGGACAAGATCGATTACAAACCCAAACTGGAAAACGATCTCAGGAAGGTGATGGAGGACAGGAAAGTAGATGCCATCATCAATGCCACTCCAGATCACTGGCACACACCCGGTTCTGTGATGGCCATTAAAGAGGGCAAACATGTCTATGTTGAAAAACCATGCAGCCATAACATGTTTGAAAATGAATTGCTGGTGGAGGCACAAAAAAAATACGACCGGGTCGTTCAGATGGGAAATCAGCAGCGATCCTCCTTCCATACCATCCAGGTAATGAAAGCCATCCATGACGGAGCTATTGGTGTTCCTTACAAAGCAATTGCCTTCTACAGGAACCGACGTGGTCGTGTTCCTGTTCAGAAACCTGCACCTGTTCCGGGTGGACTGGACTGGGAACTGTTCCAGGGACCGGCGCCCAGAAGGGCATATACCGAAGAGACCTGGAACTACAACTGGCACTGGTATGGCTGGGACTACGGAACGGCAGAATCAGGCAACAATGGTACCCATGAAATGGATGTGGCAAGATGGGCACTCCAGGTAGGTTTCCCAACCAGGGTGGATGTGGATGCGGTAAAAGGACAGTTCCTGGATGATGGATGGGAAATGTACGATACCATGGAGGCTACATTCAAATTTGATGATAATAAATCCATCAAATGGGCAGGTCACAGCAGGAATGGTCATGATACCTACAATGGAGGCCGCGGTACGATCATCTACGGAAGCGAAGGAAGTGTATTTGTCGACAGGAACAAATACATGATCTATGACCGGAGGGGTGACCTGGTAACGAATAATGAAGCGGAAGAAAAAGAAGCAGGAACAGCCCTTGGCGGTGGTGGAAGTACGTCCACATTGCACGTGGAGAATTTCTTCAACAGCATCCGTGGAAAAGACAAACTGTTGGCACCCATAGCAGATGCTGCAGTCAGCATGGCCATGGTGCATTACAGCAATGTGGCTTACCGCATCAACAGTGGATTTGACGTTGATCCCTGGACCGGGAAAATGAAGCATGATGCAGCCATGAAACTGTGGGACAGAACTTATGAACCGGGGTGGAAGCCTGTCATTTAACGTGGGGAAACCCGTTCATTCGATCTGTACCGCCAACCGACAGTTGTAAGCCAGCTGCCGGATTCTGTCAGCAGCTGGTGGCTGGTGGTTGCGTTTGGTGGTAATTGATTACGCTTAATTGAATCTGGTTGCAATTGGTCGCAATTGGTTATGCTTGATTGCATCGGGTTGCGCTTGGTTGCACCAATTAGAAATAATAATCTGAAAGCAATATCTAAAAGCAATAATATGCTAAAAATCAGGTTACATTCTTTTCGTTTGATCATCGTGGGTTTGTTCTTTTTCTCCGGCACAGTAACAGCCGGAGAAAGACCAAATATCCTCTGGCTTACCAGCGAGGACAACAACATCCACTGGGTGGGCTGTTATGGCAACGAATTTGCCAACACACCTAATATAGATGCCCTTGCGCTGGAAGGTTTCCGGTACACGCACTGTTATGCCAATGCTCCTGTATGTGCGCCTATGAGAAGTACGTGGATCACCGGAATACATGCACTCTCAATGGGAACACACAACATGAGAAGCCGGTACCCGATCCCGCACAATCAGATCAAGTATTATCCTGATTACCTGAAAAAAGCAGGATATTATGTCAGCAACGGGAGAAAGACCGACTATAACATTGGAGGAAGACCCGATGAAGATTGCTGGGATGACATGGACGAGAAGGGTGAGGGAAAATCGGTTGACTGGGAAGTGCTCAAACAGAACCAACCCTTTTTTAAGATCGTAAATTTCCACGACTCGCATGAAAGCAGGGCCCAGGGAGATGTGGAAAATACCATTCATGATCCTGCCAATGTTGATCTCCTGGGTTACCATCCCGATAAAGCTGATATCAGGAAAAATTATGCCAAGTATCATGATGCAGTCAAACGGATGGATGGCTATATTGGTGAAGTATTGACAAAACTGGAAGCATCCGGAATGGCAGAGAACACCATTGTGATCTATAACTCAGACCACGGCGGTGTTCTTCCCCGCAGCAAGCGATTTCTATTTGCGAGCGGGATCCATACGCCACTTATCATCAGGATTCCGGAAAAGTATAAATCCCTTTATCCTGCCAGCAAACCGGGAGATGTGGTGGATGAGATCGTCAGTTTTATTGACATGCCAAAAACCTGGTTGAGCCTCGCGGATGCTGAAATCCCTAATGAAATGCAGGGAAAGGTTTTTCTCGGTTATGAAAAAGAGCAGGAAAGAGCATACCATTTTGCTTTCAGGGGGAGAATGGACGAACGCATTGATAATGCACGTGCAGTGTATGACAAAGAATTTGTCTACATCCGGAATTATGCACCGCAGGTACCCTGGATGCAGCATTTGAACTACCTGTGGAAGATGACCGCTACAAGGTCCTGGCAACAGGCGGCACTCAGTGGAGATCTGCCTGCAAAACAGTCAAAATACTTTTTCCCGAAAGTGTATACGGAAGAATTGTACAGCCTGGAAGAGGATTGGGAGAACAGCAATAACCTGATCGATGATCCTGAATATGCCGCGAAGGCAGCATCCATGAGAGGGGCATTGCGGGAATGGCAGCTGAAGATCCATGATTCCGGACTGCTTCCAGAAAGTGAATTGGTCCGACTGTCCGGCGAAAATGGACTCACACATTATGAGTTCGTACGGGATCCGGAATTGTACAACCTGGAACAGCTCCTTGAGATCTCCGATCTCGCCCTTGAACAGGACCCGGCAAACCTCGATGCGCTGCGTGCAGGACTCGATCATGAATCAGTTGGAGTGAGATACTGGTCGATGCTGGGCTGCTACCTCCTGCATGATGAACTGGCCGGTTCCATGGCCCGGGAAGATTCTTCGCATGAAGTCAGGGCACTTGCAGCCTGGACGCTTATTCAATCGGGGAAAAAAGAAGAAGGAATTAAGATTTTGAAGGACCTGCTCCTGGCAAATTCCTACGCCATGCTCACCGTGCTGAATATAACCGACCTGATGGGTGACGACGGAAAGGCAATGATGGAAACCGTCAGCCAGCTGGAGCTCAGTAAAGGACAGGGATACGAGCAACGCATGCAGGATTACCTATTGCTGAAATACCCGCAATTTGCATCCTCCTGAACAATCGGGTTGTCTGAACGTGTTTCCGGACCATATGATCAAACCCTGAGCAGTAACAGGACAATCAGGGCAGGATATGGTAATAAGTCTACTGTTTACCTACAACAGGCACATAAAATAAACAACCAAAAACAAATTAATACGCATATGAGGATAATTATTTTTTTGTTGTTGTTAGCCCTGGCAGCAAATTCGAACGTGAAGGCACAGGATATCAATCCAGCAGATGTAAAGCATGTCATGGTCAAAGTTGCCGATTGGCAAATCGAACACTTTCGTGAAAAATACAGTGGCAGGAAAAACCCACACCATCCACTTGATTGGACAAATGCCGCTTTCTATGTTGGCCTGACAAAGTTAGCTGCCATGGACGACAATGAGAAGTATTACGAGTGGATGAAAGCGATTGGAGAGTCAAAGGAATGGATGCTTCACAGGCGCAGGTATCATGCAGACGACCATGCGGTTGGTCAGATGTATGTTGAATTATTCAGGAAATACGATGATCCAGAAATGCTTCAACCAACCTTTGACCAGTTTGAATTTATCCTGTACCATCCATCCAAATCGGTGCTTAACTGGAAAACACCTTTCCACCAGGACCGCTGGAACTGGTGCGATGCATTGTTTATGTCACCGCCTGTCTGGGCAAAACTGTATAATCTCACCGGTGAAGAAAAGTACCTTGAATTTATGATCGATGAATACAAGGCAACAACTGATTTTCTTTTTGATAAAAAAGATCACCTCTACTACAGGGATGAGCGCTTCAAAACCAGGCTGGAACATGGAACAAAAGTATTTTGGTCACGCGGGAATGGCTGGGTCTTTGCCGGCCTTGCCAATATAATGAACGAACTCGATCCCGGTAGCAGGGAATACAAATATTTCCTGAAGATTTATAAAAAAATGGCAAAAAAACTTATTGAAATTCAAACACCACAGGGGCATTGGGCCATGAGTCTGCTGGGTCAGGAATTTTATCCTACCCCGGAAACCAGTGGTTCTTCATTTTTCATATTCGGACTCGCGTGGGGAATCAATAATGGAATTCTTGATAAGGATGACTATCTTGAACCCGTTACAAGAGGCTGGAACGCAATGGTCAGTCATGTTACTGAAGAAGGCATGCTGGGTTATGTACAACCCATCGGAGCAGAACCTGGTCAGGCCTGGCCCGATAAGACCGAGGTATATGGCAGCGGGGCATTCCTGAGTGCGGGATCAGAGGTGTATCGGCTGTTCGGCGGACAATAAAACACTAGATAGTAAATATAAAAAGTGAAAACGATGACATCAGACAGAAGTAAAACATTCATAGAGGCAGCAGCAGGTTGGGAGGACCTTGGAAGTGGCGTCTCAAGGCAGATCATGGGCTGGGATGAGAAAATCATGATGGTAAAAGTCAAATTCGAAAAAGGTGCAGTAGGCACTCCGCATGACCATCCACATTCTCAGACTACCTTGTGTGCAGGAGGTAAATTCGAATTTACCATAGACGGTAAAAAACAGGTGATCACTGAAGGCGACGGACTGTATATTCCGCCCAATGTTGTTCATGGTGCAGTCTGCCTCGAGGAAGGTATATTGATTGATGTGTTCAGCCCCGCCCGGGAAGATTTCCTGGAAAAATAATCGCACATGTCCGATGGGTAATGATTAAGGCCTGGCCATTTCAGATTGCAGGAATATCTCCCTTATAATTGCACTTTAATTCCGCCGGTCAGATAGGTGTTATAGTGATGTGTGCGGGGAACAAATGCCACCAGTCCGAACTCCTGCAGGATGCCCAGCGAAAGGGAGATCTTCGGAGTAAAAGGAATGCTGACAGCAGGACGGAGACGCAGACCTATATCATCTTTTGTATAATCTTCCGCATGTAACGGAAAATAACCATCATTGACTTCCATATCGACGACCCGGTCAGTGATATTCAGGTTATAATAAGCGCCTATACCAAGAGTAAAGAGACCACGGCTGCCCAGGCTGATGGTATAATCTAAAGGGACCTTAATGAAATAGGCGTCCTGGTAGAGAATGTCCCGGGTCGTTGCACCACCCACAGCATAAATTACGGTGCTCCTGGCTCCCGACTGCTGGACGCCGAGACCCAGCGTGACTGCAGACCACTCGTTCATCTGAAGCCCCAGGGCAAGACTCACCTGGTAAGAAGATCGCAGTTCATACGGTATGATTCCCGAAGTAAAGGAGGAAACACCTGCCTCAGGCTGCAATTGAAGAAAAAAACGCTGTCCGTGCAATGGGAGGACTCCAAGAACCAGGAGTGCCAGAATAAATTGCCTCATAAGAATTAAGGGTTGGTAAATAGTAAAACGCTTTCATATTTTGTAAATTGTATGAAATTTAAAAAACCATGAACCGTAAAACATTTATTTACAGCTTTCTGCTCGGTACAGGAGGCGTCTTTACACATGGATTAAATATAACAGCGATGAACACTTCAAAAGGAGAGATACTGGTAAAAATGATCTACAATAATACGGGCAGTGCGAACGGACTGAAAAATGCCTGGGGATTGTCGGCCTGGATCGATGACGCGGGAGATATCACATTATTCGATACCGGTGGAGACCCTGAATTGCTGGAACACAACCTCTCGGAACTGGGACTGGATGCATCGAAAATCAACCGCATCATTATTTCACACGACCATTGGGACCACAACGGTGGTATCCAGCGGGTGTTGTCTATGCTGCGCAAGCCCACCGATCTTTATATCGTGGGAAAACACCGGGAGGAATATGAAGAAAAATACCCGGAGGCGAAAGTGACGGGGATTGAAAAACCTGCAAAAATCACTGGCCATATCTGGACAACAGGCGCACTGAGTACTTCATATAAGGGGAATGCCCTGCACGAACAATCCGTAATAATTACCAACCAGGAAGCAATGCTGCTCCTCACCGGATGTTCCCACCCGGGCATTGTAAAGATCGCTGAGCGCGCCCTGGAAATCCATCCCGACAAACGACTTGAATTGGTAACCGGCGGATTTCACCTGATGCGTGCGCCAAAAAAAGAGGTGGAAAAAATTTCCGGGGAGCTGATGGACCTTGGTATCTCACGGATCGCCCCTTCACATTGTACCGGGGACAGGTCCATTAAAATATTCCGCGAAAATTGGGGCGATCGTTTCATTGAAATGAATTTAGGCGATACTGCCGTCTTCCATCATACCCGAGAGGTGCGCATCAGCCACTGATCGCATTCTGCAAACAGCTGTTCCCTGTTGACCGGGACAACCCCCGATTTTTCACAGACCTGTCCACCCGCCATATTGGCAAGGATTCCAATCTGCGCTGCGGTCATGCCGCTGGCATAGCATAATGCTGCAATGCTGATCACAGTATCTCCTGCCCCCGAAACATCGGTTACTTGCCTTCGTTCGGCAGGGATATGGGTGTGCTTTCCTTCCTCGAAAACAAGGATGCCATTATCGGCAAGTGTAACAAGCAAAATACCTATTTTTTGTTTTTCCCTGAATGTCTCACCGGCAGTCACCAACTTGTCGATCTCTGATTTCTTTGCATCCAGTCTGACCCCCTTAAGGAATTCCTTCAGGTTGGGTTTGAAAACAGTCACCTCACTGTATTTATGGAAATTCCTGATTTTTGGATCTGCCATGACCGGGATCTTCATCTGCTTCGCCAGTGTATTCACCCTGGAAATAATGGAAGGGGTAACCACTCCCTTGTCATAGTCCTGGAAGATAATGGCATCAATCCTCCCGGTTTTCATTAAATTCAATACAATCTCGATGAATTTATTCTGAATTCTTCTGGAAAGGTTATTCTCTATCTCCTCATCAATCCGCAGCAAGTGCTTGAATCCTGAGATTACCCTTGTCTTCTGCGTGGTGATCCTGTAATCATCCACAGTGATCCCCACATCAGAAAGGTTTTGCTCCTCCAGCAGATCCAGGAAAACGGTCCCGCGCTCATCCCCACCGATCACGGAACAGAGGATCGGAATGGCTCCCATCGATTTAATGTTCAGTGCCACGTTGGCAGCTCCCCCCAGCCTGTTTTCCTCAATAATATCAGAAACAATAGGCACCGGTGCCTCAGGAGAAACCCGGTCAACCTTCCCCCAGAGATAGGTGTCAATCATCACGTCTCCTATGATCAGGACCTTGCGATTGGAACTGTTTTCAAAGAAATTCTTCAGGGCGGAAGCTTCAAACATGCCGGAAAATGATAAAAGTTTCGACAAAGATAAAATTTAATTACTGGCGATTACAATGGATCCACATCAACTGTCAGCCGGATCTGCTTATATACCGGATTCTTAGCGTAAATATCGATCAGCGCTGCAATGAGCCCCTTAGCTTTCTCAAAAGAGGCCTCCTTTTCGATCTTCAGCATCAGTTGCTTAATGTATTTACCATGGGTTCTTCCAATCATGGGTTGCTGGGGGCCCAGGACACGTCCACCGAAGATCTCCCGCAGCTCGTTGGCCAGGAAAACAGCGCCTCCATCCAGGATCGAAGGGATCTCGTGCTTCAGCGTAATCCTGATCAGTCTTGTGTATGGCGGGTACCTGAACATCTTCCGCTCCTGCATTTGTGTGGTAAAAAACGGTTCAAATGCATTGTCTAGCACATTCCTGATCACCGGGTGTTCCGGGTCCATGGTCTGGATGACCACCTTCCCTCTCTTTTTCCTGCGTCCGGCCCTGCCACTCACCTGCACCATCAGTTGAAAGCTTCGCTCAAACGCCCTGAAATCAGGAAAGTTCAGCATCGAATCAGCATCTATGATCCCCACAAGTCCCACATGATCAAAATCCAGTCCCTTGGTAACCAGTTGCGTTCCCACAAGTATTTGTGTCCTTCCATGCTCAAAATCAGTGATCAGCTTTTCAAAGCTGCGCCGGCTTTTCGCCTTGTCCAGGTCAAGCCTGCCTACCTTTACATCCGGAAACTGTGCCGCGATCTCATCCTCAATTTTCTCCGTACCAAATCCCCGCATCTGTACATTTGAACCGTGGCATTCAGGGCAATGTACCGGAACATGCATCCTGGACCCACAGTAATGACATAACATCTCATTGCTAAACTTATGATAGGTCATGCTCACATCACAACTCGTGCACTTCAGAATATAGCCACAATCCTCACAATGCAGGTAATTGGAATATCCCCGTCGGTTCTGAAACAGGATGGCTTGTTGTCCTCCTTCCAGCGTCTCCTCAAGGGCTGAGATCAGTTCAGGTGTGAAGTGTGACCGTAACTGTTTTCGCTTACGCGCTCGCGCTATGTCTGCAACAACCACTTCCGGGATCTCCACATCACCAAACCGCTGGTCAAGTTTCACCAGTCCGTATTTCCCCGACATGGTATTGTACAGGGTCTCGAAAGCAGGTGTGGCTGTACCCATGAGGACCTTTGCCCCGGTGAATAACCCAAGGATGGTCGCTGCATCCCGCGCATGATAGCGTGGCGCCGGATCATATTGTTTGTAGGTGTTTTCATGTTCCTCATCCACAATCACTAGGCCCAGCTGGCGGAAAGGAAGGAATACTGCCGAACGGACTCCCAGGATGACCGAATAAGGCTTCTTCTCTGTGAGACCGGCGAGATTGCGGTAGACCTCAACGCGTTCATTATCACTGTACCTGCTGTGGTACACACCGACTTTTTCACCGAAAACCTTCATCAGCCTTTTGATGATCTGTGTCGTAAGCGCAATTTCAGGCAGAAGATACAATACCTGTTTGCCCTGGTCGATCTGTTCTTTGATCAGGTGGATGTAAATCTCAGTTTTTCCGCTGGAGGTAATCCCATGCAACAGCACTGCCGGAAATTTTTCCGACTGCTGCCTGATCTCCCCAATTGCCTGCTTCTGAAAATCTGCCAGGGCCGCCGGGGGCTCCGGGCTGGAGGCATCACCGCTGCGATGAATGCGGGATACTACCGTTTCATACACCCTGAACACTCCTTTTTTTATCAATCCTGTGAGTGCTGCAGGCGAGGCACCCGCATGGGTGAGTTCAGTTCGGGAGACCTCCTTTGAAGCAGTTTCACTATCGAATTGTCCTGATAATTCTGCAAAGAGCTCCATGGCACTTGCCTGGGCAGGAGCATGGGTAAGGCGCTCAAGAAAAGCCACATATGTCTGCTCATCCGAGTAATCTTCATTCAGCCCGATGCAGGTGACCTTCCGGGGTTTATAAGATCTCCGCAGGTGCTGGTCGGTGTTGATCACCCCGCGTTCCACCAATTTTTTGACCAAACGCAACCCATCATTACCAAAATGACTTTTGGCCACTTCACTGAGGCTGATCTTACCTGCATCTTTAAGAAAATCAAGAATCACCTGTTCTTCATCGTCCAGGGTACCGGCATGCATGGCATCATGATCGATCTGAAGGACCGTCTCACTTGCAAGCTTAAGACCATTGGGCAATGCAGCGTTCAGCACTTCCCCGATGGTGCACATGTAATAGCCGGAAAGCCATTTCCAGAATTGCAGTTGAAGTTCGGAAACGATTGGTTCATCATCTAAAAATGAAAGCACGGGCTTGGGTTCAAAGTGTTCAGGCGAACGCTGATGTATTTCAAGAATGATGCCTGAATAGAGCTTTTGTTTACCGAGCTGCACCATCACCCGCATACCCGGTAATGCCTTTTCCCTTGTCCCGGCAGGGACCACGTAGGTGAACGTCCCCTTCAGGGCAAGTGGCAGGATCACTTCAGCATATGATTCGGGCATGCACATAGATGATATGAATATAGACAGAATGGGTGACAAATCACAACAACCCTTCCCGAACCAGGATCAGGTGTCCTGATCAACTTATACAGGCACTCTGCGGGCAATGGCAACCCTGGAAAACCATCATTTAGATGGAAAGCACATCAGCCATTTCCAGTGCCTGCGGATCTACATTCTTCTTCAGCTTGATCACTTTACGGAAAGGCACAAGGTCCACTTCTCCGTTGCGGTACCCTACCATCACGCTTTTCTGGTCATCTAACAATGCCTGTACGGCCTCGTAGCCAAGGGTGCTCGCGGTAACACGGTCATATGCAGAGGGTTTTCCACCGCGCTGGATATAGCCAAGGATAGAGACCCTGACACTGTATTCCTGGAAATCTTGTTTCACTTTATCTGCAATTGCAAAGGCACCACCCGATTTTTCTCCTTCAGCGACAATGATAATGTTACTTGCTTTCTTACGCTTATAGCCTTTCTCAAGGTAGTCTTTCAACCCTTCCACCTGTCCTTCCACCTCCGGGATAAGAATAGCCTCGGCACCACATGCGATACCTGTCTTCAGGGCAATAAAACCTGCATCACGACCCATCACTTCGATAAAAAAGAGCCGGTTGTGACTGCTCGCTGTGTCGCGGATCTTATCCACTGCATCCACGACCGTGTTCTGTGCGGTATCGTAGCCAATGGTATAATCGGTCCCATAAATATCGTTGTCGATCGTCCCTGGAATACCAATAAAAGGAATATCGTAAAATTCATCACAAAAAACGCGGGCGCCCGTGAGCGATCCGTCCCCGCCTATTACCACAACGGCATCAATATGTTCCTCTTTGAGATTTTTATAGGCCTGTCTCCTTCCCTCTTCGGTCATGAATTCTTTGCTCCGGGCTGTCTTCAGAATCGTCCCCCCCTTGGCCAGTATATCACTTACACTATGCGCCTTGAGATCGATAAAATGCCGGTAGATCATTCCCTGGTATCCGTGCCTGATCCCCACTACTTCCATGTCATTGAAGATGGCCGTCCGGGTAACCCCCCTGATGGCAGCATTCATACCAGGAGCATCTCCTCCTGAAGTCAACACACCTATTTTTTTTACTTTTGCCATAACTTACATGTTACTTTTTTCGAATTCTTCATTCATTCAAGCTGCAAAAATACACAATATATAATTCTCCCTCTTAAAAAAACTGTTAGGCTATTGTTAACGATTGCAGGTATTCCTTCACCTGTTCTAATTGCCAGGTCGGGGTAGAGGTTGCACCGCTGATACCGATACTCCCCCCGGGGGTGAACCACAGGGGATCAATATCTTCAACAGTATGGATCCAAAAGGAACTGCTGTTCAATTGTTTACAAAACCCAAACAGCATTGCACCGTTGGAAGAGTGTTGACCACTCACAAAAAGGATGTGGTCATGTGACGTAGCAAATTTTCTCAAATCCGGCTTTCGCCGTTTCATCTGGTTGCAGATAGAGCAGGTAGATACTGGTTTTGCTGCGGAGGTGGTCGCTGCCAGGGCTTCGATGTTCTCCTTCAATGTATCGAACGTGTCTGGATCCATCGTGGTCTGGGAATAGAGATAGATTTTCTTCCCGGGATCCACCTTTTCGAGCTTTCCGGGGGCAGTCACCAGCACGGCCTCATTGTTGGTCTGCCCCATCAGACCAATGGTCTCCGGGTGGTCCTTTTTGCCAAAGATCACAATTTGCTCCGTTTGCTTATTCAGGCCTGCATAGCGCTTCCTGATTTTCTTCTGCAATGCAGTGACGATCGGGCAGGTTGCGTCGATGAGTTCTATATTATTAGCTGCTGCCCTGGCATAGGTGGCAGGTGGTTCTCCATGTGCCCGGAGGATCACCCGGGCAGGTCCGATCTTATCCAGGTCGGATACTGAAATGGTTTTTAATCCAAGCCTTGCCAGCCTTCCCGCCTCCTGCTCATTGTGCACCATCTCACCCAGCCCATATACCTCTTTCCCCTCCCTGAGTTGTTCCTGGGCAGTTGCAATTGCCTTGTCTACACCATAGCAAACGCCCGCAGAAGGATCTATCTCGATCTTTCTATCCATGTGCTTTGAGTCGCTTCCCGAATGTTTCGTAAAACCAGCTCATCTGCTCGCCGATGGTCATATCACTATTGTCCAGCAGGACTGCATCATCCGCCTGTTTCAGGGGGCTGGTCGCACGACCTGAGTCAATCCGGTCACGCTCCATGATATTATGTTTCACCTTTTCAAAATCCTCCTGAATGCCTTTCCCCTCCAACTCCTTTCTCCTGCGTTCTGCCCGAACATCAGGCCTGGCGGTCATGAAAATCTTGATCTGTGCATGCGGATAGACCACTGTCCCGATATCCCTCCCATCCATCACTACGCCCCCATCATGTCCTATCTCACGTTGCAACTCCACCATCTGTGATCTGACCTCAGGGAGGGTGCTGATGTAGCTCACATGATCGGATACTGCCATGGTCCGGATCTCCTGTTCGACCACCCTCCCATTGATGCATGTTTCATTCACACCTGTTTCGGGATTGCGTCTGAACGTGATAACCAGGTGGCCCAGCAATTCATTCACCTGCTCCGCACCGGGTGCATCTGATGCTTCAAACAAACCATGGTCCATGCAATAAAGAGTTACGGCACGGTACATTGCCCCCGTGTCAACATACACATATCCAAGCTCTTTGGCGAGTAATTTTGCATACGTACTTTTACCTGTCGAAGAATGCCCGTCGATGGCTATGATCAGATCCCTGGAATTTCGCTCCATTATTTTATATTATGGAACAAAGATAGGGATTTCTTGTGATGCATTACTGCGTTAATGCTGGGTATTACCCTTTTCCTTTCCCGTAGAATTCAGAAAGGTTCGTAGTGAGGGAAAA
>CAZPTO010000009.1:13790-19208 GCA_964589155.1 uncultured Bacteroidaceae bacterium
GGCCAGGTGATACGTGGAGCGCCCGTATGCGAAGTGGAACTTAGAGACCCGGAAACCAAATCCCCAGGAAAATCCTACCATTCCGGGCATGGTCTCCATTTTCATCTCCTGCCTGCGCTTGTAATTGTACCCCAGGTCAAAATGGAAATTTTCTCCCAGTAAAAGCTCAACACCGAAAATGGCATGCCGCATGAAATTATCAGCAAACTGATCGAACCGGTTCTCTACTTCAGGTGCTGCACCGAAGAATGTCTCTTCCTCTTGCTTTTCATAGGTAAGATCCCATTGCTCAAGGTGCTGAAATTGTATGCTGAACCTGAACGGCGCATGCTCCAATGCCTGGGTAATACCTGCCTGGATCTCAAAAGGCACTTTTTCGCGGGTCCCGCTGAAAGAGGTGATCTGGAGACCAAGGTTGTTCAACACCACACCAAAGGAAGTGTTTGTTGCCCGGAGTGTATAAACTGCACCGATATCAGCCGTCAGTCCGAGTGATGTATACCGCTCATATATCGAGAAGATGGGTTTAACATTTACACCCACAGCAAGCACTGAATCAATGATCGACCTGGAGTAGACCAGGTTCAATGCATATTCAGATGCCCTGAAAGTTCCCTGTTTCTGACCATATTCATCGGTTCTGTCAAATGTCCCGTAATCCACGTAATGGATTCCCCCGGCGAAATTTCCCAGTCCCTCACGTTCCATCGCATAGGAGGCATACCCATAATTTACCCCTGCAAAATAGTTGACATAATTCAGGTTCATGTTCCTGTCCATGCCGGCAGAAAGCAACGCAGGATTGTGAAACACAAGGTTGAGATCGTCGTCATTGATGGAAACGTTCATTCCTCCAAGTGCAGAAACGCGCGCCGAATTGGTAAGCTTCAGGAAGCTGTAAACATTCTCTCCGCCTCTCTGGGCATGGATAATGTAGGGCAGCAGGGCCAGCAAAGTTATGATTAAAAGTCTCTTCATCAATGAAGGTATCTTCAAACTATTAACGGCTAATATAGTGAAATAGTGCGATCACCTCTGAAAGAAAATAAGCAGCGTTAATTACCGGTGCTGTCAAAGAGTGCGTCGTGCCCCGTGTTCAGCCACCTGGCAAACGCTGCATGACCCGCTGGTTCAAAGGCTGCCTCATCAAGTTCCATAAGGGATTCCAGCTGAAATGCCATCCCGGTGCGGGCAGCATCCAGTGCGTTACAGTATTGTTCATAATGATTTTCCGAGGGAATGATGTAGACCGGAATACCCATACAGAATGCTTCTGCAACCGTATCAAAACCTGCCGTGCAAATTACACGTCCGGCAAGCTGCATTTTTTTAAGGAATTGATCCCTGTCAGCCCGCTGCAACCTGACATTGGTGGGTGCATTGGCCACCCCGGGCTGTTCCACAAAAATATCTGCCTCCAGCTGGGGCCGGTCCTGGTAAAACCGCAATAGTTCCTCCAGGAAGCCCGGATTCAGGAAATAGCAAAGGTCCGGTGCCTGGGCACCGTGACCAGGAATCCTGCCAGGAGCGCCAGCCGATATTGTATCATTCCTTTTCCCTGTCTTTTGCAGCACTTGCGGCACAAGGGGAGGCACGACACTGATTTTCCCATATTTACTCCCTTTCCGGAAAGAGAGGGCATACACTTCATCGGCATGTCGCATCATGGTCCTGTTCATCAACTGTAGCCAGAAATAAGCGCCTTCCATACCGTGGGGATGTATAAAATCGGGATGTGAAAGGTAAAAGTGATGTGAAATCAAGACCTTACTGGACTTTCGCTTCATCCACGATCCAGCCACTGCTCCCACGGGATCGTAAAAATTCAACAGCTTTTCGCTCCCGTCACGACGCAGCATGATTCCAAGGCGAAGTGCTTCCAGGAGATAAACAGGAATCAGCAGGGTATTTACCAGCAATGAGAAAAAGACATGGATCCCCCTCCGGTCCGGCGTACGAATGAAATTGGGACTCAGGAAAGTCTTTAACGGCAGTGGCGAAGCATCCCGGAAATAGCGCGGCATGTTGCGAAAAAGGCTTGTCCCGATATAACAGCCTGTGATCTCCTCTCCCCCGGACCGAAGCCGGGCAATGGCCTCCATGGCCTGGGAAAAATGACCTTTCCCCTCTCCCTGTATGATCACTGCAATTTTCATAAGTGCCGATAAACAACCCGAATTTACTTAACTTTCATAAAAAACGCTGCTTCAGACCCTGGGCATTGAGATCCATTTTCTCCATTTTTTAGCATTGGTCCTTTGCTGTATAGTGCCTTTCTGCGAGAGTAATAACCCCGACAGCACCACGACAATCCCAAGGACTTTTATTGCAGGCATCTCCTCTTTCAATACAAAGAAAGAGACTACTGCAGCCACCACCGGTACGAGATTGGCATATACATTGGCCTTCGAAGCACCCAGCTCACGGATCCCGGTAGTGAAGAGAATAAAACAAATGCCGGAACCAAATACGCCGAGGTAAATGAGTGCCCAGATACTGCTGGTTTGAATGGCCGCAAAATCGATCTTAGGCAACTCGAGCGTCAGGAAGATCGGTGTAATAAAAAGAAATCCGAGCGTACTCTGCCATGCGGTGATGAATATACCATTGTAATGATCCAGCAATCGCTTGGCAATGATGGTATATCCCACGGCACCGAAAACAGCAACGAACATCAGCATGATCCCTTTGATGTTTCCCGCCAGCCTGCCCTCACTGGCCATCACAACCATGATCACGCCGGCAAAAGAGATGAACAGCCCGATGATATTGGTGACCGATAACCGTTCATGCAAAATGAAAAATGCAGCAACAGGAACAAACAAAGGAATGGTGGAAATAATGATCGCTGCCACCGTGGAAGATACCATGGAGAGGCCGAAAGATTCTCCGAAAAAATAGATAAATGGTTCAAACAATGACATCAGCAGGAACCACTTGAAATCGCCTTTTCTGAAGCGCATCATCCTGCCGGTCAGGAAGGCAAAGGTGAACAGAAATGGAATCGAAATCAGCAACCTTCCAAAGATGATCGCAATCGGGTCAAATGACGTATTGGCATATTTGAAGATAACGAAGGTGATCCCCCAGAATACGTTTGCAAGGACGACACTGACTATTACCCAAATTTTTTTCAAGCGGAAAGGTGTTTAAAGCAGGGGCTGGAACGTGAAGGAGACATCAGGCCGCACGCAATCGTTTCAGGTTGATTTTTTCCAGTCGCTCGCGGGCATATTTGATCCCGATCTTTACCTCATTGTCTTCACCGGCTTTCATCTCGAACATTACATCGATCATGATTGCTTCGCAAATGGAACGCAGTCCGCGTGCACCCAGTTTAAATTCCACAGCTTTCTCAACGATATAATCCAACACTTTCTTGTCCCAGGTAAGTCGTATGCCATCCATCTCGAACAGTTTCTCGTACTGCTTGGTAATCGCATTCTTCGGTTCAGTGAGGATTCGTTTCAATGCCTCTTCATTCAGCGGATCAAGATAGGTGAGCACCGGCAGCCTTCCGATGATCTCCGGGATCAGTCCAAAAGATTTCAAATCCTGCGGTGCAATGTATTGCAACAGGTTGTTTTTATCGATCATCTCTGTTTCGCGGGCTGCTGTATACCCCACTACCTGGGTATTCAGCCTGTTGGCGATCTTTCGCTCGATACCGTCGAAGGCGCCTCCGCAAACAAACAGGATGTTTTTCGTATTCACCGGGATCATCTTCTGATCGGGATGTTTACGCCCACCCTGTGGCGGCACATTTACAACCGAGCCTTCCAGCAGTTTCAGCAATCCCTGTTGCACCCCTTCGCCTGAAACATCCCTGGTAATAGAGGGATTGTCCCCTTTCCTCGCAATTTTATCGATCTCATCTATAAAGACGATGCCTTTTTCAGCAGCTTCCACGTTGTAATCCGCCACCTGGAGCAATCGGGTTAAGACACTTTCAATATCTTCCCCGACATAGCCTGCCTCAGTCAGCACCGTTGCATCCACAATGGTAAAGGGTACGTGCAGCATCCTGGCGATTGTCCTGGCCAGCAGCGTTTTTCCTGTACCAGTCTCCCCGACCAGGATAATATTTGATTTTTCAATTTCAACCTCATCCTTGGTATCCCCTTGCATCAGCCGCTTGTAATGGTTGTAAACAGCCACGGAAATGAACTTTTTTGCTTCATCCTGCCCAATCACGTACAAATCGAGAAAGCTTTTAATCTCTTTGGGCTTCAGCAACTTGATTTCTCCAAGGTCGAATTCACCCGAGGAACCAAGTTCTTCCTCCACAATGGAATGGGCCTGTTCAATACAACGGTCACAGATATGTCCTGAGATACCCGCGATGAGCAGGTTGGTATCCTTTTTCTCCCTGCCACAAAATGAGCAACGATCCATAAATTTTATTTTTTGTCTTTCGTTCTGACAAGCACCTCATCAACCATTCCGTAAGCCTTGGCCTCCTCAGATGTCATCCAGTAATCCCTGTCACTGTCCTTTTCCACTTTCTTGACATCGTTACCGGAATGATCGGCAATAATCGTATAGAGTTCGTTCTTTAGTTTCAGGATCTCACGGGCTGTGATCTCAATATCAGAAGCCTGACCCTGTGCTCCACCCATCGGCTGGTGAATCATCACCCTGGAATGCTTCAGAGCAGAACGTTTACCGTCTGTTCCCGCTGCAAGCAACACTGCGGCCATGGAAGCTGCCATACCTGTACAGATCGTGGCAACATCACAGGACGTGTATTGCATTGTATCGTAAATTCCAAGTCCTGCATGCACGCTTCCGCCCGGCGAATTGAAATAAATCTGCACATCCTTGGAGGGGTCCGCAGAGTCGAGATACAAAAGCTGTGCCTGGATAATGTTGGCAACATAATCATCAATGGGTGTACCCAGGAAAATAATTCGATCCATCATCAGGCGGGAAAAAACATCCATTGAAGCCACATTCAACTGGCGCTCTTCGATAATGGTGGGTGATATGTAACTGTTGTATGCGGAAGTAAAATCATGCAGGGTCATACTGCTGATGCCCCTGTGCTTCGTTGCAAACTTCTTAAAATCATCATTTTGGTTCATAACAATTCAATTATTTAGTATCAAATAACTTTCTGAATTTCTCCACAGAAATTTCCTTTTCTTCGATCCTGGCTGTATTTTTGATAAAATTAAGCAATTTTTCTTCAAGTTTACGATCTGTTATCCTCCGTGCCTCATCCTGTTTTGATAAAAGTTCATTGGCAAAATTATCCAGGTACTCATCCGGAATGTCATTAATGCCGTATTGCTGGTACTGCGCCCTGGCAACCTCACGTGCTGAATCACGGATTTCCGACTCGTCTGCTTTAATATCATGTACCTTATAGAGGTGGTCCTTGATCAGCTGCCACTTAAAATCATCTTCATATTGCGA
>CAZPTO010000010.1:0-19191 GCA_964589155.1 uncultured Bacteroidaceae bacterium
AATTTTCAGCCCTGAATGTGGGGCCGAAAGTGTAAATGGACGAAAGCGCCAGTGCACCCAATTCCCCTTCCAACTGCCCTGAAACAGTGAGATTGGTGGGTCTGCCGAAAAAATCCTGGTTGAAATCAATGTCCCCCTGGTCATCTTTGGGTGGAGCATTTAGATCAAGCGTTGTCACCCTGAACATAGCCCCTGCTCCTTCGGCGTCGGAAGCAGTGATGATCGGGGTGTGCAGGTAATAGAACCCCTTGTCATTGAAATATTTGTGAATGGCATAAGACAAGGCATGCCTGATGCGGAAAACAGCACCGAAAGTATTGGTCCTGAACCTCAGGTGCGCAATCTCCCGCAGGAATTCAAAGGAATGACCCTTCTTTTGTAAAGGATACACCTCCGGATCACTGGCACCCAGCAGCTCAATACTTTCGGCATGGATCTCAACACTCTGCCCCTTCCCAAGGGACTCCGTCAGTGTTCCCTTTACCGCCAGTGAACAACCTGTAGTGATTTGCTTTAAGATTGCTTCTGAAAATTTTTCAGCATCAGCAACTACCTGCATGTTATGAATAGTGGTACCGTCATTGATGGCAATGAAAGCAACCTTTTTATTCCCCCTTCGTGTTCTCACCCAACCTTTGAGCAATACCTCCTCACCTAGCTTATCTCCTGTAAATAATTCTTTGACTGTCGATCTGATCATTGATTCATGGTTTCTTTTGCATGGGGTATCCCCCCGATTCTAATTCACGGTACAAAAATAAGATTTTTAAGACTGAAAAAGCATTTCTGCAGAGATAATGCATTTCTTATACTAAGTAGCTGCAAGGATCCGTTTTTCATACGCAATCCTTTACTATGTGGTGAGAAACAGTTAATTTTACAAATCCAATTCTAACTCGACAAAAAAAATGAACCAGGATAAAAAAACGATACTTGTTACGTGGGACTTTTCAAACCCGGCGGAAAATGCCCTGAAGCATGCAGTGAAGATCGCAAGGATCGTGGAAAACAATGTGGCCCTTTTTCACGTTTACCAGGAGGAATCTCAAAAATCCGGCGTTGAAAACAAACTGGGGGAAGCATGCAAAAAATATTCCGCTGAACTTGATTTTGAGATAGGATATGTACTCAAAAAAGGATCTATATTTGATGAGATTTCAGATTATGCTTCCGAGCAAGAAAATAATGTGAATTTCGTGATCCTGGGAACCCATGGTATGAAAGGTTCCCAGAAACTTTTTGGAAGCAAGGCCCTCAGGGTGATCAACGGCTCTGCTGTACCTTTCCTGGTGGTGCGTAAAGCACCTGATGAAAAAGAAAGGCTCACCGATATTGTCTTTCCCATTGATTTCAAATCCGAGAACAAAGAGAAATTGCAATGGGCCATTTTCCTGGGCAAATACCTCAATTCAAGGGTACATCTCTTTAAATACCCTTCCCGCGACAAGTCATTACTCAAAAAGGTGAATGTGAACCTCAATTTTGCCATCCGGTTCCTCATCCAGAACAATATTGAATACGAGATCCACATCGCACCAGACAACAAGAATTATATGAAAGAGACCCTGGCATTCTCAAAAAGCATAGAAGCAGATATGATACTGATCACGACCACAAAACACATGACATTGGTAGACCTGATCTTCAGTGCAAAGGAACAATACCTGATTGCCAACGAGGAGGGGATTCCGATAATGTGTGTAAATCCCAGGGCCAGCTTCGCAAAAGTAAGCCAGTTCATGTATGGCTGATCCTGTATCATCATGATAAAATCCGTGGAGGTGGAAAGTGTCTGTTAGCGTAAAAAAAATATCCAGGAAATTCGGGGAACAATGGGCCGTTAAGGATGCCTCTTTTGACGTCCGGTCAGGAGAGATTGTGGGATTCATCGGGCCGAACGGGGCCGGGAAATCCACCACAATGAAAATGATCACCGGGTTTCTGCCTCCCACCTCGGGCGAGGTAAGGATCAACGGCTTCGACATCAGGGAAGAGCCCATGCAGATCAAACGGACCATAGGATACCTGCCTGAGCACAATCCGCTCTACCCGGAAATGTACGTGAAAGAATACCTCCTTTATGTGGCCGGGATGTACAACATCAGGGGAAAAGCCGCGCGCGCGCGGGTGGACGAGATCATCCTGCAGGTAGGTCTGACCGGCGAACGTCACAAAAAAATCGAAAAGCTTTCCAAGGGCTACAAACAACGGGTGGGAATCAGCCAGGCCCTGATCCATGATCCCGAAGTACTGATCCTGGATGAACCCACTTCGGGTCTCGATCCGAACCAGATCGTGGAGATTCGCAACCTGATCTCCAGTGTAGGCAAGGAAAAAACCGTGATGCTTTCAACACACATCATGCAGGAGGTGGAGGCCATATGCGACAGGGTAGTTATTATCGACCAGGGGAAGATCATGGCTGATGAGACCGCTGGAAACCTGGGCTCCCGGCAACAGGCAGGACAAACCATCGAAGTGGAACTGGAAGCCCCTTTCCCGGCTGAAAAATGGAAACAGCTTGCCACCGTATCTGACGTTCGTGCCTTGCCGGGGAACATCTACCTGCTGGCGACTTCAGAAGTGCGCGACATCCGGTCAGACATTTTCAGATTTGCAGTCGAAAACAATCTCACGATCCTCTCCCTGAACCTGAAACAAAAGAACCTGGAGCAGGTATTTCGCGAAATTACCCGAAAAACAGGTGAGGAAGATCACGGCAATCCTGATTAACTGGAGATCGTTAATGTATCTTAAATACTCATCCATAGGTAGTTAAATCGATATAAACCATTTGGCACTGTATTTGTTTACATATATTAATATTTATATATTTGACGATCCAAAAAAAAATTATAAACCTATGAAGAAAAGAGTATTAGTATTCACAGCAGCATTGATGCTTGCAGCGGGATCATTGGTGGCGCAAACAACCCTGACAGATGTGATCAATGAATTCAATGCCGGGGTTGAAAGCCTGAACGCCCAGTCGTATGAGACAGCTTTGAACCAATTTAACAACGCCCTCGCGCTGAGCGAAGAAGTTGGAGAAGAAGCTGATGACATGAAACTTCAGGCCCAGGAGCAGGTGGTTGGAACACACTACAGGCAGGCGATTACGTTGATGAAAAGAAAACAATACGACCAGGCGCTTCCGGCACTTGAGAAAACAGTTGAAACTTCAGCCGAATACGAGGTAAAACCTGAATTTGCTGAAAAAGCGGTGAGATATCTGCCTCCCCTCTACCTGCGTGAAGGAAACGTATTGCTGAAACAGTCTGAGTATGACAAAGCGATGGAGGTATTCGACAAAGCAGTGGAACTGAAACCTGATCTGTACAAGGCCCACCAGGGCAAAGGGCTTGTTTATAAACAACGTGGCGAAATAGATCAAATGATGGAGGAATTCAATATCGCAAAGGCCAAAGCCACTGAGAAAGGTGATGATGAAGTGATCGAAGAGATCAATAAAGCCATCAACGGGTATTACCGGACACTGATCGATGAGGAATTGATGATGATGGATACAGAAGACCCCGATTATACTTTTCTCCTCGATATCTGTGACCAGGCAATTGCTGCCAATGATGAGAACGGGTATGCATACTGGCAGGCTGCCATGGCAAGGAATAAAATGATTGAGTACGATGCTGCCATCGAACTGGCAAAAAAGGGACTTGAAAGCGAGACAGATCCGGTCCTCCGCTCAGCCCTCTACTATGAAATGGGCCTGGGATACCAGAACACGGCTAATTATGCTGAAGCTTGCGAAGCATACGGTAGCGTGACCGAGGAACCATTCCTTTCCAAAGCCGAAAAGAAACTGGATACCCCGCAGCTTGGTTGTAGCTAAACGGAATTTTTCAACATAGGACAAATCAATGCAGCGGTGTTAAATCGCTGCATTTTTTTTGGTGATCAGGTAAATTATAGTTTTCTTTGATCTTCGAAAAATATGTGGAAGGATTTGGCTGATTGCAACCACGGAAAAAAAATGCTAAAACAGTGTATTTCTCCCGACCCAATCGCCTCCATCCCGACCAATTATTAACTTATATCTTGAATAATGTCATATTTATTTACTTCTGAATCAGTGTCCGAGGGACATCCGGATAAAATCGCTGATCAGATCTCCGATGCGCTGCTGGATGAATTTCTTGCCTTTGACAGCGATTCCAAGGTTGCATGTGAAACACTGGTTACTACCGGGCAGGTCGTTCTTGCAGGAGAGGTGCATACCACAACCTACATCGACGTTCAGAAGGTGGCGCGGCAGGTGATCTGCAACATTGGTTACACCAAAAGCGATTACCAGTTTGAATGCAATAGCTGCGGTGTAATGGGGCTCATCCATGAACAGTCGCCCGATATCAACAGGGGAGTTGTGCGGGCAGACCCAATGGAGCAGGGTGCCGGCGACCAGGGCATGATGTTCGGGTATGCCACAAATGAAACGGATAATTATATGCCCCTGCCCCTGGATCTCAGTCACCGGCTCCTGCAGGTGCTGGCAGAGATCCGGCGTGAAGGCCTGGAAATGACCTACCTGCGCCCGGATTCGAAATCACAGGTAACCATTGAATACGGGGATGACAACACACCGAACAGGGTACATACCATCGTTGTTTCCACGCAGCATGACGAATTCGATGCAGATGATGATAAAATGCTGGAGAAGATCAAAAATGACGTGAGAAACATCCTGATCCCACGCGTGGTTAATGACCTTCCCGAAAGAATACAGCAATTATTTGATGACCAATTCATCCTGCATGTGAATCCTACCGGCAAATTTGTAATTGGCGGTCCGCATGGCGATACCGGCCTGACAGGCCGTAAGATCATTGTTGATACCTACGGTGGTAAAGGAGCACACGGTGGTGGTGCATTCTCCGGGAAGGACCCTTCAAAGGTAGACCGTTCTGCAGCGTATGCAGCACGCCACGTTGCAAAAAACCTGGTGGCTGCCGGTGTGGCAGATGAGGTCCTGGTGCAACTCTCCTATGCCATCGGGGTGGCCAGACCCGTGGGAATCTACGTCAATACCTACGGTACCGCCAAAGTAGAAATGAGCGATAGCGAGATCGCAGCAAAGATCAGTGATCCCGGATTGTACGATTTCAGGCCGGCCGCCATTGAGCAGGGACTGAAATTAAGGAACCCGATCTATACCGAAACAGCGGCATACGGACATATGGGAAGGGATTCCCGCACAGTGAAAAAAGTATTTTCCTCTCAGTATTTCGATACCGTGGAAATGGAGGTCGAATTGTTCACATGGGAAAAGCTGGACAAGGTGGACGACTTCAAAAAGGCCTTTGGGCGCTGAGCACCATTCATGGAAGTTCCCCGCGTAGCACTTCATCAATGCGAAACCACCCGGGCAACGTAAATATAGCAGTTTTTAGAACATTACACATTTAACACTCATATACCATGTTTTCAGGAATAGTCGAAGAAACAGCAACAGTTGTTGCGCTTGAAAAAGAAAAAGACAATCTGCATATCACGCTGGAGTGCTCTTTCGTGGATGAACTCAAGATCGACCAGAGCATCTCGCATAACGGGGTATGCCTCACTGTAGTGGACCTCACAGACACCACTTACACGGTGACAGCGATCCAGGAAACCCTCCTCAAATCCAACCTCGGATTACTCAAGGTGGGTGATAAGGTGAACCTGGAAAGAAGCACCAAGCTCGACGGCAGGCTCGACGGCCATATGGTGCAGGGGCACGTTGACCTCACTGCTACATGTACCTCGGTCAGGGAGGCAGAAGGCAGCTGGTACTATACATTTGAATTCGAACCCACAAGCGAGGAGCATATTACCGTGGAAAAGGGCTCTGTCTCCATCAACGGCGTCAGCCTCACAGTGGTCAACTCAAAAGAACGCTCCTTCGAAGTCGCCATTATCCCTTTCACATACGAAGTAACAAACTTCCATACCTTTCAGCCGGGAACAGTGGTGAATATTGAATTTGATATCATCGGGAAATATATCGCCAGGATCCTGAAGCAACAACAAGGATAACAGGTTTCCGGACAATGCCACCTGTCCGCAGAGCAAATAAAGCAGGGAAATTTCAGCCAGGAGGTAAGATCAATCATCGTTGCTGGCGATTTTGTCAAATCGTTTCAGGAAATACTCCCCGGAAAACCCTGGAAGGAATTACCAGAACGTCGGAAAGGAAATCCATATGTTGAAGAGTATGGAATCTCAGCATGAAATCTCGACAGGCTCCTTGTATCTTTAGTCTTCTTAATGGTTCCCAACTATGAAGACAATTCTTATTCTCGGCGCAGGACTCTCCTCCAATATGCTGATTCGCTATTTTATTGAACGTGCAGAAGCACTCAACATTAAGATCCGCCTCGGAGACAAATCGATCGCTACCGCAGCATCAAAAGTGGAAACCTGCGCACCCTGTACGGCCTTCGATTTCGATGTGTACAACGACAGGCAACGCAATCGGGAGGTTGCTGCTGCCAGCCTGGTAATCTCCATGTTACCCGCACGCATGCATCCCATTGTTGCCCGGACCTGCATCAGGCACGGCGTAAATATGGTCACGGCTTCCTACACCAATACAGAGATCAGGGAGCTTGATTTCGAGGCCAAAAAAAGAGGCATCGTCATCATGAATGAATGCGGGGTGGACCCTGGTATTGATCATATGTCTGCCATGCAGATGATCAACCGGATCCGTGACCGGGGACTGGAGCTCATCGCATTCGAATCCAGTACCGGCGGACTGGTGGCCCCGGGGTTCGAGAACAATCCCTGGCAGTACAAATTCACCTGGAACCCCCGGAACATTGTACTTGCTGGCAAAGATGGAGCACGTTTCCTTCACAATGGAAAATTCAAGTACATCCCATATCATAAACTGTTCAGCAGGATCGAGACCGTTGATGTGCCCGGACTGGGTGAATTTGAAGTATATGGCAACAGGGACTCCCTTACCTACCGGGAAACATATGGTCTGCATCACCTGGAAACCATGTTCAGGGGAACCATCCGCAGGCCCGGATTCTGCGAGGCCTGGGATACATTTGTACAACTGGGTGCCACCGATGACAGCTATATCATGGAGGATACGGAAAAGATGACATGCAGGGATTTCATCAATAGTTTCATGGCCTATCGTGTAGACATCCCCGTAGAGAAAAAACTCTCCCTCTACCTGGGGATCCCGGAAAATTCCCTCATGATGCAGCGCCTTAAATGGCTGGGCATCTTTGATGATACAAAAATAAATATTCCCGGGCTCACCCCTGCCCAGGTCCTGCAATCGATCCTCGAAAAAAAATGGTCCCTTGAGGCGGAAGACAAGGACATGATCGTCATGCAACACCAGTTTGACTACATCGAAGCGCAAAAGCGTAAAAAGATCTACGCAACCATGACCTATATCGGAAAAGATTCCTACAATACAGCTATGGCAGCTACCGTGGGACTTCCGGTAGCAATTACCAGCCGCCTTATCCTCGAGGGTAAGGTGAATTTGAAAGGAGTGCAATTGCCTATCATGAAAGAGGTGTACGATCCTGTGCTGAAGGAACTGGCTGAATATGGCATTCGCTTCGTCGAAAAGGAAGAAGAGATCCCCATGGATATCAGCAGTCTGTGACTGGCGGCTAAACTCCGGTAACGGGCTACTTATGTAAGTTACATATAACCACTGCTTACTTCCTTTATCGATATTAATAAAATCTCATTGATCCAGGTAAAACTCCTTTGTAAGCTCCCTGTAAGCATCAGAGTACCCATGTCGACCGTGTTCCTCGATTACAAGATATTGAACTTCCGGGGTGGATTTTTTGCGGGTAAACGCAAGGCAGTGCCGCTTGGTTGCAGCGCCTGGTACCGGCCTGATCTCCAGGATGCGTTCAGGATAAAAATGCTGGACCAGGGCTTCTTGCTTTGCAACTTCTAACTGTTCGGAGGGAATGATCATACTGATTTTGCCGGTCGGCCGAAGGAGCTGCGCCGCCCGACTGAACAGCACCTCCAGTCCGAGGGTGTCGTCATGCCGGGCAAGGGTTCTGACATCCTCTGTCGCCTTGAAGGAACGATTGAAATAAGGGGGATTGCAGATGACCAGGTCATACTTCACACCCGCTTCAGGATCGAAATCGCGGAAATCAGACAGTCGCACACTTATTCTTTCCGCATACGCCGAACCCGCCACATTTTCCGCAGCTTGTCGCGCTGCAGCCGGATCGATCTCGATCGCATCGATGAAAAGCCCCTGCGACCGCTGTGCCAGCATCAGGGCCAGCAACCCGGTTCCCGTGCCGACATCAAGGGCCCTGCGTGCATCCTCTGCTTTCGCCCAGGCACCTAGAATCACCCCGTCAGTGCCCACTTTCATGGCACACTGGTCCTGCCGTATTGTAAATTGCTTAAACCTGAACCACTGGTTCGCCATTATTAAAATTTAAAATATCCATCTCAACACACACTTTGACATGCTCATCACTGTGCAAATTAATAAGGATTTTGCGAACTACCTTCTATTCATTAACTTTATTGTACCGAATAAAAAACCCTCAAAAACCCCATAATTATGCAGGTAAAACCATCGTTTATTATTACACTGTTTATTGTCTTTTCCTCAACACTCCGATCACAAACTTATTATTCAGAAAATTTCACAACAGATCCTGACTTCGATTCCAATTCCGACTATCATTATTGGGATACCGAAGCAGGAAATTTTAAGTTTACAGTAACTTCCGGTATTTTGGACACCTATGCATCTTCTCCTGAATTCCCTGTCGTTGATCCACAAAAGAATTTTACTATTCAATTTGATCTGAAAGCTGAATCATATGATCCCGGAGAATTCCTTATTCCATCAATATGCTTCTCTGAGACTCCGGTCATATATAATCGCGTATTTGAATTACAAATGACCGATTTTGTGGGTGGAGTCTTCCGCCTTCAGCTGAAGGACCCGTTGGAGAATGTTTTATCTTCAGAGAGTAGATTCCATGAAAATATGTGGTATACATTACAGTTAGATTACGTGGCAGCAGACAGTAGTTTAATTGTCATGGCCTGGAAAAAAGGAAACACGGAGTACCTGGTATGGGAAGCAGAATCAACAATTGAATTTTTAAAAAATTTTTCATACATGGTTCTTGGAAAAGAAATAAACGCTTTTGATGATGGCGCAATTGTTGTGAGCATTGATTCTGTGCTTTTATACGAGAATTATGTTACCTCAAATTTCAAGAATGGGGCTGAAGTGAATTCAATCATTTGCTATCCTAACCCTGCACAAGATTTTTGTACGATAAATGCAGAAAATAACGTACCCGGCATCTGCCAACTTGAAATATATAATCCACTTGGAGAAGTCGTACTCCAGAAAAAGACACGGTTGAGGAATACATCCATCCATCTTGAAGGACTGATTGAAGGGCTGTATTTCGTAACACTTACTGATGCAAGAGGAAGGTGCTTGAAGACACAAAAACTGATAATTAAAAGATAACTAATTGAAAACAGAGCAAAAGATTTCATGCTGAAGAACAACGGGAACTGATTACAGCTAAAATCCTTCAAAAACACCAAGCCCAAACAGTGCATAATCGTATTTGACAGGATCCTTCGGATCAAATGACCGCAATACACAGTCCAGTTCCTGCACGGCCCTGGCATCATTTTGTTTTCGTTTCAGCAATCCAAGTTTTCGGGCCACATTCCCGGTATGAACATCCAGGGGACAGGATAATTTGGAAGGTGAAATATGTTCCCAGATACCAAAATCAACGCCGCGCCGGTCGTTGCGTACCATCCACCGCAGGTACATGTTGATTCGCTTCGCCGCTGATCCCCGGTAAGGATCTGGCAGGTGTTTCCGGGTGCGGTGTAAATGAGGAAGCGTGAAGAATGCTTGTTTGAGATGATGAATGGCAGGCTGAAGTGATGTTTCCGCCTGGTACGTGTTAAACAGTTCCTCAATTCCACCACAATTCCTGTAGATATGCTTTAAGGCGATGATAAAATATGCAAAATCAATCGCGTTGAACGTCCGGTGGACAAACCCATCCAGCTTAGCAAGGTGTGCTTCCCGGTGGCTGATAACGAAATCATAAGGTGAATTTCCCATCATTTCCATCATGCGGTTGGCACTCTTTAATATGGCCGTACGGTTCCCCCAGGAAATTGTCGCAGCCAAAAAACCGGCAATTTCGATGTCTTCTTTTTGTGAATACAGATGTGGGATTTGTATTGGATCACGTTCGATGAAATCCGGATGGTTATACTGATCCGCTTTCAGTTCAAGAAAAGCCTTTATGTCAGCAGTGTTCACCAAAGCCTTCTGATCATACCTTTCCCTTCGCTTCCTGCCTGGCAACCACCAGTCCGTCTTTCATCCTGACCATCCTGTCGGCCATCTCGGCCAGGTGCATGTCGTGGGTGACAATAACCAGGGTCTTGTTGAACTCCTCCCTGAGGCGGAAGAACAAACCGTGCAATTCATTCTTGTTTTCTGTGTCCAGGTTCCCTGACGGTTCATCTGCCAGGATAACGGCCGGATCATTGATCAGGGCTCGGGCAATGGCAACGCGCTGTTGCTCACCTCCGGAAAGTTCTCCGGGTTTGTGGTGGGTCCGCTCAGAAAGTCCCAGAAAATCAAGCAACTCCTGCCCGCGGTTTTCTACCTGGCGTCGCGGTTTTTTGGCAATAAATCCCGGGATACATACATTTTCCAGTGCAGTAAATTCCGGCAACAGCTGGTGGAACTGGAATACAAAACCAATATTCAGATTACGGAAACGTGCCAGTTTATTACCCTGCAGAGTGGAGGTCGCAATGCCATTGATCTCTACTGTTCCGGAATTCTGCCGGCTTAATGTGCCGATGATCTGCAGCAACGTGGTCTTTCCGGCACCCGATGGACCAACCACGGATACCACTTCACCTTCACTGATATCAAGTGAAATACCTTTCAGGACCTCCAGATCCCCATAACGTTTGGTGATATCTCTGGTTGTTATCATCGTGCTCATGAGATAAAGATAAAATAAATATACGTAGCATAAGCCAGGACCATCACGGATCCTTCGATCCTGTTGATCCTTCCACGCCGTGCAGGGATCATGAACAATAACAAAAGGAATGCAGCTCCAAGCATCCAGGGCATATCGATGCTGACCATTTCAGGTACAATGGCAATAGGTTTGATCAGTGCAGTAATGCCAAGTACGGATACAATATTCATGATATTGGATCCCAGGATATTCCCAATAGAAATTCCCGTCTCTTTCTTAAATGCTGCGATGAGTGATGTCGCCAGCTCAGGCAGGCTGGTGCCCAAAGCGACCATAGAGATGGAGATCACCCTTTCGCTGATCCCGAAATGCTGTGCCATTGCTGAAGCGTTATCCACCAACAGGGAGGCACCAAAGGCAAGCCCCGCACATGCAAGCAGGAAAACGACCGCAGCCACCCACCAGTTCGATTTACGTATGACAGGGACTTCAATATGATCATCATAATGCGGAAGCCTGGACTGTCGTACCGAAAAAATGATGTATCCGCCCAACAACAAAACCATGATCAATCCTTCCGGCCGGGACAATTGCCTGTCCAGTAAAAAGACCAGCAATAGAAGACTTACCCCCATCATGATGGGCCAGTCGCGCAGAATAGATTCCTTGTGTACAAGAATGGGAAAAATGATCGTGGTCAGGCCAAGCACCAGCAGGATGTTGGAAATGTTGCTTCCGATCACATTTCCTGCTGCAATATCCGGGTGTCCCTGTACCGCAGCCTGGATGCTCACCAGCAATTCAGGCGCCGAGGTTCCGAATGCAACAATGGTGAGCCCGATAATGCTGGTGGGGATGCGAAAATGTTTGGCCAGGGTGAC
Organism: uncultured Bacteroidaceae bacterium; assembly: GCA_964589155.1. Classification (GTDB taxonomy): domain Bacteria; phylum Bacteroidota; class Bacteroidia; order Bacteroidales; genus M55B112. The sequence goes on from CAZPTO010000010.1 coordinate 11,891, forward strand.
ACTGCTCTCAACAAGGTATTTGCCGCTGACAAGCAACAGCACAAGTCCTGAAATCAATAAAACAATTGTAATACTGTCCATGGATGATCAAGGTTCTTCGTCTGAATCCACCTGTTTTTTGACATTCTTGACTACTTCGTCGGCATCTTTTTTCAGATCATCCTTTATCTCTTTAAAGTCTTTCACAACATCAGCAGAACTGTCCTCAAACTCTCTTTTGATATCGTCAGTGGCACGCCGGAATTCTTTCATTCCCTGACCAAACATCCTGGCCATCCTGGGAATCTCCTTGGACCCGAACAGCAACAATACCGCCAGCACAACGATCAGGATCTCCTGCCCACTGAAGAATAAAAATACCCAAGCCATCATTATCTGCATTTATGCAAAGATAAGAAGGTTTGGGTATAATATATACAGGAGCAGCAAAAAAGCCGTCCTTGCGAACGGCTTTTTCTATGTTTGTAAGCTGTACCCGGAGGATCAGGATTTCCTGGTGCCTTTCAGCACACGCTGTGTTTCACCCTTACTGATCGTATCATACACTACCGGAGTAGCGATAAATAGCGATGAGTAGGTACCTACAACGACACCGATCAGCAGTGCAAAGGTAAATCCGCGAATCACATCCCCGCCAAAGATGAAGATGGTCAGCAGTACCACGAATGTACTCAATGAGGTACTGAAGGTCCGGCTCAGAGTACTGTTCAGTGCAGAATTAAAGATCTGCTTTCGTTCCCGTTTGCGCTGCAGTCCTATAAACTCCCTGATCCGGTCAAATACCACCACCGTATCATTGATGGAGTAACCCACAACGGTAAGTATAGCTGCAATAAAGGCCTGGTCGATCTCCAGGGAGAAAGGCATCACCCCGCTTAATATTGAGAACAGCCCGAGCACAATCAACACATCGTGCACCAGGGCCGCAAGAGCGCCAAGGCCGAACTGCCAGTTCCGGAACCTGATCAGGATATACAGGAAGATGATCACCAGGGAAGCAAGCACTACCCATAACGAACTGCGCTTGATATCATCCGCAATGGTAGGCCCTACTTTGTGTGAACTGATAATATACTCCTGGTCATTGATAAATTCCTGCATAGTCACCTCATCATCAAGCACAGGTTGCAGGCTGGTAAACATGTTGGCCTTGATTAATGAATCTACATCCGGACTATCGTCGTCGATGAGGTACTTGGTTGTTACCCGCACTGTATTTTTCTGACCATAGGTGATCACCGTTGGCATCTCACCAAAGGCTTCTTCAAGCATCGTGCGGATTTCGTCGACTTCCACCTCTTCCTTGAATTCAATTACATAGTTGCGTCCACCTGTGAAGTCGACGCCCCCATTCAGACCTTTAAATGACAGGGAGATGATTCCACCTGCGATGATGATACCGGAAATAACATAAAATACCTTCCTGTTGCCAAGGAAGTTAACATTCATGTTCTTAAAGGCATTTTCTGTAAGCTTTGTAGCAAAGGTAAGTTTCCAGCCCCTGTCAAGCCAGCGCTCATATACAAGGCGGGTAAGGATCACTGCAGAAAATAGTGATGTAAGGATACCAATAACCAGCGTGGTTGCAAAACCCTTGATGGGTCCCGTACCAAAGAAAAACAGGATCAGAGCAGTCAGGAACGTGGTCACGTTCGCATCGATAATCGCTGAATAGGCATTCCTGTACCCATCCTTCAGGGCGGCCTTCTTGCCCTTACCGGCTGCAAGTTCCTCCCGGATACGTTCATAGATCAGCACGTTCGCATCCACCGACATACCGATCGTAAGCACAATACCGGCAATACCCGGCAGGGTCAGTGCCGCCTGTAAAGAGGCAAGTACCCCAATAAGAAAGAACATGTTGGCCATCAAAGCAATATCTGCAACCAGCCCCGCCCGGCGACTGTAGTAGAATACCATGTAAAGCAGCACGACTATGAATGCAATCAGGAATGAATTGAAACCATCCTTCACCGACTTGGCACCCAAGGAGGGCCCGATCACCTCGCTCGATTCAACCCGGGCACGCGCTGGCATTTTACCTGACTTCAGGATGTTGGCAAGGTCTGTTGCCTCGTTCTGCGAGAAGTTACCAGAGATGGAAGAACTACCTCCCTTGATCTCTTCATTAACATTCGGTGCAGAGTAGACCACCCCGTCCAGCACAATGGCAATGGCCCTGTTAACGTTTTCCCTGGTGAGGTTTGCCCAGCGCTTTGCACCTTCTGAATTCATGTTCATAGATACCTCAAAGGAGCCAGTGTACTGGTCTGTATTCACACGTGCATCGGTCACATATTTTCCGTCCATAGCAGGCTGTCCATTCCTGGTAGCCTTCAGGGCATAGAGATACAAAAACTCTGTCTCCTCACCCTGTGCCTGGAAATGCCACGCAAACCTCAGGTCAGCCGGGAACAATTGTTTTACCCTGGGAATACTGAGCAATTCATTTACCCTGGCCGTATCTTTCAGTTCCACGACGCCTGCGATGGGAGAGGGGATCAGCTGGCCGGAATTGTCCATATAGGGACGCATCACAGCAAATAGCGGATTTTCCTTCATGAAGGCAGCTTCCTCTTCCTGGAAAAGATCCGTTGTATCTCCTTCACCCAGGATACTCAAATCAGACGTGTCTGAAAAGAGACTTTCGCCATCCAGGATCATATCATCATCCGTAGCTGGTGTTTCAGTAACAGATTCCTCCGCAGCGCCTTCCTGCTGAGCAGCTGTGTCATCTCCGGCAGTTTCACCTTGAAGGATTTCCGAAGCATTCTGCATATCAGCTATGGTCTGATTGGCTTCCTGGAGGGTATTCCAGATATCCACATTCTGATAGGTGGTCCAGAACTCAAGGTTGGCAGTCCCTGTCAGCAGCTTGGTTACTCGCTCTGGTTCTTTGACCCCTGGAAGTGCCACCAGGATCCTGCCCTGGCGTTCCAGGCGCTGGATATTCATTTGCACCACCCCAAACCGGTCGATCCGGTTACGAAGCACGTTATAGGAGTTATCGATCGCATCCTCAGCCTCTTCCTTGAGGAACGTGACCACCTCATCATTGGTGGTATTGAAGTCAATGTCGCCCCTGGATTCCGGGGTCATGAAGAATTGTGCCATCTGGCCGCCTGGATTTTGCTCTTCAAAAGAATCGGCAAAAAGATCGATCAGGTCGGCTGTTGAACTTGCCTTTTTTTCTTTGGCCGCATCCATGGCTTGCGTGAATGTGGGATCCGAGAGGTACTGGGGAGCTGCAAGTGACCTGATAATATCTTCTACAGCAATCTCAAGTATAACGTTCATTCCGCCCTTGAGGTCAAGACCGAGGTTGATCTCACGTTCCTTACAATCCTGGTATGTATACTTTTGGAGCCAAATGAAGTTGTATACTACTTCGTTCTTCATGGAGTCCAGGTAAGTTCTTTCTTTCTGAACATCACCCTGGGCATATTCACGCGCATCGCGCTCTACCTTGTTGGCAAAAAAAGTAAATGTTAACTGATAAAGACAAATTGCGGCAAAAACAATGGCTAACAATCTGACAGCACCTTTATTCTGCATTTTTAACTAGTTTATTAATAATGAGTTAATAAGTCCTTCCATTTGGACCCGCAAATATAATACTATTTTTTTGAAAGTAGCGGAAAGATTTAAAGCAAATACGCCGTGCTGTTGCGATCCTGATTCAAGGTCGCATGACAAGCACGGCGCATCAATGTAATTGGCCGACTGATCAGAAAAGTTTCAGGTCATCCAGGACTTTCATCACTGTTTTCACCGATTCGGCAGATGTCTTCAATAACTTCTTCTCCTCGGCGTTCAAGCTGATCTCAAGGATCTCTTCCACGCCATCTTTACCAAGTTTCACAGGAACGCCAAGGTAGATGTCCCTCAGTCCGTACTCCCCCTTCAGCATGGCACAAACCGGGAAGATCCTTTTCTGATCATCCACAATGGCTTCTACCATTTGTGCCACAGCAGCGCCGGGGGCATACCATGCAGAGGTTCCCATCAGGCGCACAAGCTCTCCGCCTCCTTTACGGGTGCGGTCAACAATCTTTTCGATCACTGAAGGTCCTAACAGTTCGGTCACTGGTATACCGTTGATTGCAGTGTACCTTGGCAGCGGAACCATGGTGTCTCCATGTCCACCCAGCAACATCGCATGTATGTCCTCGGGGGAAACATTCAATGCATCAGCCAAAAATGCTTTGTATCTTCCGGTATCCAGGATCCCAGCCATACCAAACACCTTATTGGGTGCCTTGTTTGCCGCCTGGTAGGCCGCATAAGTCATCACATCCAGTGGATTGGAAACTACAATGACAATCGCATCCGGTGAATACTTGATGACCCGCTCGGTTACCTCTTTAACGATCCCGGCATTGGTTTTGATCAGGTCATCCCTGGACATGCCCGGTTTCCTGGGCAAACCGGAGGTAATAACGACTACGCCGGATCCCTTCGTTTTCAAATAGTCATTCGTCACTCCCGTGACCCTGGTATTAAAGTGAAGAATAGATGAAGTCTGCCAGATATCCAGCGCTTTCCCTTCAGCAAGACCTTCTTTGATATCCAACAATACAACTTCCCTGGCAAGATCTTTTTGGGCGATGACATTCGCTGTTGTAGCCCCGACATTCCCTGCTCCGATTACAGTAATTTTATTCATAGTGTGGTTTTAATGACAAATATAACAAATTTAAATATGTGAATGTATGAATATGTATGCTCTTTCTTGAACCTGCTGAAGCTATTTTATAAAACAACCCATCGGCAGATATGTTTCTATTTTCGGGACGCGTTCCATTTATTGCCCTGTTTACTTGACTATCAGTAGTATTTATTATAAATTGTAGCTCATCAGTAAACCTCTGCCCCAATGAAGGTTGATCTGTCAAAATACATGGACGAATGGTACAAGGAAAGTCCGTCTAAGAAAATATACCCTGGTCCCGTGATCACCGTTTCCAGGGAATTGGGCTGTCCGGCCAAAAACATTGCCGGTTCCCTGGCAAATGAATTGAATAAAACCAAATCTTCCAGGTGCAAGGATCATCCGTGGCAATGGATCAGCAAGGAGATCCTGACTGAATCAGCCAAAGCACTGAACGTCGACCATGATCAGATAGAACACATTTTCAAATATAAGAACAGGAACATGCTGGAAGATATGCTCCTGGCCCAATCAAAGGATTACTACCAATCTGATCTGAAGATCAGGACCACTATTGCAAAAGTTATCCGCAACTTCGCCACCTATGGAAATGCCATCATCGTCGGTCGTGGAGGTGTTGCTATCACACGTGATATACCCAAATCACTGCACATCATGCTGGAAGCTCCACTGGAGTGGCGTGCCGTCAGAACTGCTTCCAAATTTGACATGACGCTTGAGCAGGCCCGAAACTATGCACAAACTATCGATAAGAAAAGAAAACAGTTCAGGGACCATTTCCGGGGTAAAGGAAATGACTATACACGTTTCGATATGAAATTCAACTGTATGACCCTTGAACCCGATGTGATCGTACAGATCATCATCAATGCCATGAAGGTACGCAATTTCATCTAGCCCTTTCCGGGATCATGTTTTCCTGCTACTTTTTCCTATTTTTAGGAAAATTCAAAAGCATGAGGCATATCTTTCCTGTACTCTTCACCATCCTTTGTTCATTCTCCTGGGTGAACGGCCAGATTGCATCCTCCTTCGAAGTGAGGTATTATTCCAGGGATAAGAACACACACGGGATGACCGACTTCAAAGGTGAAACAGCATATTTAAATACGGAGCAGCGTGTGGATTTCCTTGCGCACTATGCTCAAACAGCCGGTGCGTGGTTCCTCGACAGTGTCCTGGAAAGCAAAGTGAATAATAAAGAGGAGATCAATCGCTTCCTCGAAAACCTTCAGCCACAGCCGCTGCCAGATAAAAGAAGACGCATTCAGCTGAAAGAATGGAAGAAATCGGGTTATCGCCCCGGGGATCATGAGCGATCCCTCGAAGCAGTCAGTTACTGGAAACAACAGCCTGGTGTTTCACTGGAGGAGGGCACCCTGCATTTGATTCAACCCGGTGTGACGATCGATCGCAAGACCGACAGTATCGGTTGGCGTTTCTACCTCTCCTGGAAAGCCATGAACCAGAAAGGAAAGGTTCCTATGAGTATCGAGCTCAGGAACGGGGACCGATCCATTGCAGAAGTTGGATTTCATGCCAATGGCAATATCTTCTATACCTCAGAGGGCATGGACCGGATGGGGGAAGCTTACATCCCGGGCAAATGGTATGATTTCAAAATTGAGGCCGACCTGGTCAATGATCGTTATAACCTGCTGGTCAACAACAGGAAGGTGGCTGATTGGGCCTTCATGAAAAACAGTTCACTGGTGGATGCCATCAGGATCAGGGGCGGACAGGGAATTCATATGGATGACTTCACCGGGATCTATTTCGATACAACAGGATGTCAGCCCCGGCAACCCTACAGATCGATTCCGTTTATGCAGGAAGATTTTAATATACACCCGCCGCTGGATGGATGGCACCTGCCCCGTTACAACGACGACAGCTGGGTCACCGACCGGCTTCCTGTCGTGCATGGAGGTATCCTGGAAGCGGACCAAGACCTCTACCTGCGAAAAGAGATCAGCCTGGGTGCATTCGAAAAAGCATGGCTGAATATCGAAGCGCTCGACCCGGGTGGAGAAGTGTGGATCAACGGAAAAGTGGTTTTCGTGACCCACAAAAGACATCCTGTTAAGATCGATATTTCAGAATTCCTGGTGCCATACAGGATCAACACCATCGCGATCCGGGTCTTTTCTTTTTACAACGATGGAGCATTGTACCATGCCCCCCTGGACAGGAATGTAGGTTGGTTTTGCGGACGGGCGTGGATTGATTTTACTGAAAGGATCACCATCAACCAGGTCAAAACTTACACCAGGTCCATTGAAGACGCAGCCAGCCAGTACCACCGGTTGGTGCTCGAAAACCATTCCGACACTACCTTCCGGGGCATGCTGCAGATCGATTACTATCCATGGTTTCCCGTGGAGGGAAGCCGGAAAACAGCTTCATTCAATATACCGGTGCAGATCTTCGCCAGGGATACCATACATATCTCTCATGAAGGAGTGATCGCAGATCCGCTGTTGTGGACACATGATGCACCTAACCTCTACCGGGTGCATTCCAAACTCTATGCCGGGGATGTGCTGATCGACGACGAAATGCTCACCACAGGGATCCGGACCGTCAGCCAGGAGGGCGGAATTTTCAGGATCAATGGACAGCCCGAATT
>CAZPTO010000011.1:0-18674 GCA_964589155.1 uncultured Bacteroidaceae bacterium
CTCGGCATATTGCTGCAAGTCGGCATTGATGGTGGTGTAGATCTTTAATCCATCTGTGTAGATATTGTACCGGGATCCATCTGCTTTGGGATGTTCTTTTGTCCACTGAAGCAGATCCATCCGCAGGTGTTCCCTGAAATAGGGAGCCGGTCCCTCGTTATGCGAAAGTCTTACATAGTTCAGCGCCAGCGACAGATTACACAATGAATCAGCTGTTGCTGAGTCGAGGTAATTGTAGCGTACCATTTGCGACAGCACCAGGTTCCTTCTCGACCTGGATCTTTCAGGGTAGAGCCGGGGATGATAGACATAGGTTCCCTTCAGCATGCCCACGAGCAGGGCGGATTCCTCAGGTTGCAGTTCCAGTGGCGATTTGTTGAAAAACCGCTTTGCCCCTGTTTCAATGCCATAAGTATTTTCTCCGAAAGAAACGGTGTTCAGGTACAACTCCAGGATCTCCTTTTTCGAATAGGCTTTGTGAAGCCTTACACCAGTGATCATTTCCCGGAATTTGTTCACCGGCATGGTCACTATGGAATGCCGCTTTCGTGGGAACAGGTTCCTGGCCAGCTGCTGGTGAATGGTGCTTCCTCCCCCGGCGCTTTTGTTCTGAAACAACAGAGATTTAATAATTACCCTCAGGGAACTCTTCCTGTCAATCCCATTATGACTGTAAAATCTTACATCTTCCGTTGCGATCAGGGCATTAATTAAATGTCCGGGCAAATCCTCATATCGCGTGTTGGTCCGGTCCTGGAAATAGTATTTCCCCAGCAGGACTTTCTCATTTGAATAGATTTCCGAAGACAGGTAATTCTGGATCTTTTCCAATTCTTCAACAGAGTTAATGTGACCGAAGGCACCCATGTATACTGCAAAAAAGAGTGCTCCGAAAAACAGGACAACAGTTCCTGACACGAGCAATGTGATCCGGACCATCTTTCTTATGGTAATTTTCGGTTGCATTTCTGTTTCTGCCATGCCAATGAGGTTGCACCTGTCATTACAATTAACGCCCCGGGAACATGTGCTGAGAACCGGCAACAGCTGGTCATCTCAGTGAACAAGGCTGCGAGCCGGGGGCCATTTAGTCCGCTCAGTGGTTCCGGATGCGACCTGGGGGCTATTCATTAACGCAACGAACCCGGACGATCCTGAAATATGAAACCATTCCCATAAAGATGATGCGAAAAAGGGACCTGAGTTGCGATAGATGAAAACCATTAGTTATTTCTTCTTCGCCGGTCCTGATCATCCCGGTCCCGATCTCTGTTTTCTCTCATTTCCCGGAGCAACTCTTTTTCAGCATCCAGTCTTTCACTTATTTCCGGGATGAAAATAGTATTGGGATATGGATTGTTGCTGAGCAAGTCTTCGATGGCTTTGATTTTTTCTTTCCGGTCCTCTTCATTCAGCTTTCGTTTAGCCAGCAAAGCAAATGCCAGGTCAATGGTATTGTAGGTGATAAAATCATTTTTGATCCATCCGATGTTCTCTTTTTTCTCGTTCACCACCCTGATCCAGTTGTCCCATTCCTCTGTTACAGCGACAATCTCCATGGCCTTTAATTCACTTTCGGTGATGGTGAGCAGGTCGGGTCGCAGATAAAGTGGGACTTTTTTCGTGATCACCCCTGGTTTTGCATTTAACACACTGGCAAATCCATATACCCATACAATGGAGGAATCTGACAATTGGGCCTTGAGAAATGTTGTATTGTTATAGGCTGAGTCGACGGCAGAACTATCCAGGTAGAGAAAACTTTCACCCAGGCTTAACAGTGTTGTTGAGGTTGAGGATCTCCTGGGTTCACTCCGGCTTGAGATCCTGTCCCATACACTCACACCCACGATGCGGGGTTCCTCAGGCACAGTGCTTACAGGCTCTTCAGAAGTGCCGTTATCACAACCTGCGACCAGCATGAACGACACGCAGGTCAGGAAGTATGTGAAGGTTCGTTTCATAATCAGGTTCGTCTCCTACCAGACTTTGCTGTTTTATCTGGGTGAAATCTCACAATTATTTCTCGCTTCATTCATTTTCAGGCAACTAATTTATCATTTCATACAGACATTTCCCTCCGGAAGCATGATTTTTTACGATTCCGGATTGCAGGCTGCACATTGACAGTCCCCATCAATGAATGGAGTCACCACCTGCCTGCCGGTGCAATATGTTTTCATATCTTGCTGCACATTGATACATCCGGATCAACCTTTTTCCATACTTCAGCAGAGTGTTCCCATAGCTTTTTGCCTTCTTCCGGATCATACACCTTCTCATCCATATCCTTGCTGTTGAACATATGGAGGTATTGTCCTGTTTTTCCTTCATAGTCGGGGGAGATGCCCATATATACCACCGCCCTGGCAGCTTTTTTTGGCGATTGAAATGTGATGGAGAAGATCGCCCGGAGGATGACCCTGACGATCCATGGCGCATTGCGGATGATATTGGTATTCACCGGCCCCGGACAGATCACATTCATGGACACCTCGATACTGTTTTTATTGATCCGCCTCGAGAATTCAACGGCCATCGTATTTAACACCAGTTTATAGTAGCTGTAATTGTTCATGCCTTTTTTGATGCCATATTCAAAATATTTCCCGAATTCGTCGTAATCAATTGCGGAAGCGCCCTGGTGGGAGTCAGAGGAGATGAATACTACCCGGGGGACCGTGTGGTCCGGCCGGTCGCCGCCATTTAAAGCCTGGTTATGCGGCCTGATGTCCGAGCCATTGGCGCCAGTATATGACTGGCCGGGAAGTGTACTGTCCGACACATTGTTGCCATTACAACTTCGGTTGGCGAGTGTGCCATGTTGCAGCATCAGGTGCAGTAAGATAAAGTTGGAGAGGTAGTTTACCTGGAAGATCTCGTCGAGTCCCGAACTGGTTTTCCTTGCCCTGGGAGTGGCCACCCCGGCATTCAGGATCAGCAGGTCACATTGTACCTGTTCCTCCTTCAGGGTATTGCAAAAAGCATGCACGGATTTGATTTCACCCAGGTCCAGGTGAATCATTCTTACATGATCAGATCCGGAAGCCTGCCTGACTTTTTCACCAGCTTCCGGGATCTGGCGCCGGCAGGCCATGATCACGTTTCCTCCTCTTCTTGCCAGGTCCACTGCAAGTGCGTAACCCAGTCCTGAATTGGCCCCGGTGACAATACAGGTTTTGCCATCAATCCTGTCCCGGTCGCTGAGCCGGTCCGATAATTTTTGTTTTTTGAACAGGTCAGATATCCCGGTCATGGTGGCAACCACCGGGTTGTCAAATCTTCCGTGTGACATGCATAAATTTTTTCTGAAGATAAGGGATTTTTAAAGATAATATGTCTGTAGAGGCCAGTTAATACCCACCAGGCCACCATTGATCAAAATCTGAACATCTTACCCCGGCCTTCATAAGATGATGATACTATAATCGGTATTTTTGAACCGAAACCACTTTAACAATGCTTTACAAAGTATACGTACTTTATTCACCCTCGCATAAAAAACTGTATACCGGAATGACGACCGGACTTGGTGAATTTATGCAGCAATTGAATGGAGGACAGTCTGAAGACAAGATGGCAAAATTCAGGCCCTGGACCCTGATCCATATGGAGCTGTTTCACGATGAGGGCGAGGCATCTTTCAGGGAATCCTATCTCCGCAGTCCGGAAGGGCAGGCCTACATCAGGTCAGATATTCTTTCATTATTTGAATTTAACACCTGACGGGCAGGAGGCCGGGTAGCTGCATTATCAGGGCCTGTCAGCTTCGGTCAGCAGGTTTCATGTCGCTCAACTCTCAACTATCTTTACTATCTTTGTCTTTCATTATATCTCGTCATGGAAACATCCAACGATAAAAAAAGAGGACGCTGGCGCAAACTGTTGCACAAGTACCGTCTTGTGGTGCTGAACGAGGAGTCTTTTGAGGAGGTGGGATTCATCAGGCTCTCCCGGTTGAATATCATTTCGATCGTCGGTCTTCTTGTGGCGCTTCTTGTTGCCGTGGTTTATGTTACGATTGCATACACACCCATACGTGAGCTTATCCCCGGCTATCCCGATGCCATGATGAGCCACAACATCAGGCAAAACGCCATGAAGCTGGATTCCCTGGAGCGTGAATTAGCCATGCGGGATCAGTATTTTATGAATATCAACAGCATTGTCAATGGTGACCGGCCTAAGGATTTTCTGAATGATACCACTGCAGCAATGGGAGGCGATGAGGTTGTATTTACCCGCTCTTCCAACGATTCACTCCTGCGGCAGCAGGTGGAAGCAGAAGAGCAGTTCAGGCTCAGTGTAGTGGACGAACCTGCTGAAAGCAAAGGCTTGCATGATATTCATTTTTTTACACCTGTCCAGGGGATTGTTACAAACCCCTTCAACCCCGTTGAAAATCATTTTGGCATCGATCTTGTTGCAGGCCCTGAAGAGGTTGTGAAGGCTGCCCTGGACGGAACCATAACCATGGCCACATGGACCCTTGAGACCGGTTATGTGATACAAATACAGCATGGCAACAACATCATGTCGGTATATAAGCACAATGCAGAACTATTCAAGAGTGTAGGACTAAAAGTGCAGGCCGGTGATGCGATTGCCATTGTCGGGAATTCCGGCGAGCTTACCACGGGACCGCATCTTCACTTCGAATTATGGCATAATGGAGTGCCTCTGAATCCCACAGATTACATAGTTTTTTAGATTGATGAAACGAGGAATTGCTATACTCGGGTCCACAGGGTCCATTGGAACTCAAGCGCTTGAAGTAATAAAGAATAATCCTGATCGATTTGAAGTTGAGGTGCTTACAGCGCATGGTAATGTAGAACTGCTGATCCGCCAGGCCGTTGAATTTTTACCGAATGTGGTCGTCATTTCCAGGGAAGAACATTATGAGAAGCTGTCCCGTGCACTGTCACATCTCCCTGTGAAGATCTATTGCGGTCCGGAAGCGATCGAACAGGTAGTAACCATGGAATCGGTGCATATGGTACTCACAGCCATGGTCGGTTTTGCAGGCCTGAAGCCCACCATTGCAGCGATAGAGGCAGGTAAGGGTATCGCCCTGGCCAACAAGGAGACCATGGTCGTTGCAGGGAAGATCATTATGGACCTCGCAGCACAGAAACAGGTACCAATCATACCGGTGGATTCAGAGCATTCCGCGATATTCCAGTGCCTGCTGGGTGAATATGAAAACGCTGTGGAGAAGGTCATTCTTACGGCATCGGGTGGTCCCTTCCTGAATGCAACACGTCATGATCTTGAGATGGTAAAGCCGCGACAGGCCCTGGATCATCCCAACTGGTGCATGGGGCCCAAGATCACCATCGACTCAGCTACCATGATGAACAAAGGCCTGGAAGTGATCGAGGCAAAATGGCTTTTTCACCTCAAGCCAGAGCAGATCGAGGTAGTGGTACACCCCCAGTCTATCATACATTCCCTCGTGCAGTTCAGAGACGGATCATTGAAAGCGCAGATGGGATTGCCGGATATGCGGCTGCCCATTCAGTATGCACTGGGATTTCCTGAGCGTCTTCCTTCAGATTTCAAACGTTTCAGCTTTACAGATTTCCCAAAACTTGATTTCCAGGCTCCCGATTACAAAATTTTTCGTAACCTTGCAATTTCTTTCAGCGCCCTCGAAAGGGGTGGGAATCAACCATGTTTGATGAATGCAGCAAATGAAGTGGCAGTGGAAGCATTCCTGGAAGAGCGGACCGGGTTCCTGGGGATCCCGGACATCATTGAGAAAACGCTGGCGCAGTCAGACTTTATCGAACATCCCGGCATCGGGGATTTGGTGTATTCGGACCGCATGGCGAGAGAAATTGCAGAACAGTTAATATAAGTCATATAGAATGGAATTTTTAGTAAAATTAGGTCAGTTTTTGTTGAGTCTTTCCATCCTGATCGTGTTGCACGAGATGGGACATTTTATCCTGGCCAGGGCATTCAAGACCCGTGTGGAAAAATTCTACCTTTTTTTCGATATAAAGTTTTCACTGTTTAAGAAGAAAATAGGGGATACAGTCTATGGTATCGGTTGGTTGCCATTGGGTGGATATGTGAAGATCAGCGGAATGATCGATGAATCCATGGATAAGGAACAGATGGCAAAACCTCCGCAGCCCTATGAATTCAGATCAAAAAAAGCGTGGCAACGCTTGCTGATCATGTTGGGGGGTGTACTTGTGAACTTTTTACTTGCCATGGTGATTTATGTCATGGTATTTTACACCTGGGGAGAAAAATACGTACCCAATCAGAGCCTGGAATATGGTGTAATGGTAGACAGCCTGGCAGGTGAACTGGGACTTGAGAACGGGGACAGGGTGTTGATGCTGGATGGCGAGAACGTTGAGCGTTGGGAAAATATTCCGGGTGATATCTGGTTGAATGAAGTTCAGCAGATCACCGTAGAGCGCGATGGTCAGTTGGTGACACTTGATGTAGACCAGGGAATCCTGCCTGAACTCTCCAAAGAGGCTGTGATGATCGTGCCGCGAATCCCTTTTGTTGTCAGTGAAGTAGTCATCGATCATCCGGCGCACGAAGCCGGACTTAAGCCTGGCGACAGGGTACTGGCATTGAACGGAAAAGAGATCCGCTTTTGGGACCAGTTCAAGGAGGAGATGAAAGATGCAAAAAACAAACCGATCTCTGTGGTAGCCCTTCGGGATGGCAAAGAGATGGAATTCACCATAACAACCAACGAGGAGGGGATGATCGGTGTGGCCCCTCGACTGGATACGGCTTTCCTTTTTAATGTTTACGATGAAGTGGAAATCCATTACAACTTTTTTGAATCCATCCCCGCGGGACTGAAAAAGGGGTATGAGACAACCACCAAGTACCTCAAGAGCCTGGAAAAACTGTTTAAGCCAAAAAAATACAAGGCCCATGAATCCCTGGGCGGTTTTATCACCATCGGGAGTATCTTCCCGGCAACATGGGATTGGCAGAGCTTCTGGAACCTGACCGCCTTTCTTTCCATCATGCTTGCGATCATGAACCTGCTTCCGATCCCTGCGTTGGATGGCGGGCACGTGATGTTCCTGATGTACGAGATCATTTCAGGGAGAAAACCGGGTGATAAATTTATGGAATACGCTCAGCTGGTGGGAATGGTGCTCCTGATCGCACTTTTACTTTATGCAAACCTGAATGATGTGATTGGCTTATTCAATAAATAAGACCATGCCGTGTTGCTTTATGCGTCAACCATTTTCGTGGTTCAAATAATTCACTAATTTTGTAATTCAATTAAATAAAAATATTATGGAAGCTTTCGTGTTATTAGGTATGCCGGGATGGTCGCAGATCCTGCTGGTGGTCATTGCACTCCTGTTGTTATTTGGCGGAAAGAAAATTCCTGAACTGATGCGTGGTATTGGGCAGGGAATGAAAGAATTCAAGAAAGCCACCAATGATGATGATAAGGATAAGGAGGCCGAAAATGAAAAACTTGAAGATGCCAAGAAGTAACTGCTGAAAAACGATTTTCAAAACCTGTTTCTCACGAGACAGGTTTTTTTATATAATTAGTCTTTGCAAGAAAACGCCAACTACTGCGTTATTATTCGCTACGCTCATGAGCTAAAGGTTCTCGTTTTTGAAGCAGTCATTTACGAACAGTAAACTCCTTAGCTTCTAAAACTTCGAAAGCCTTGTATTTGACGCTTTCATATCAAAGGCAAAAAATAACTAAGTTTTCTTTAAGATACCAATAACCGGTCGATTGAACCGTTATATATACTAAAAAAGGACCATTATGAAATATCTTGCACTGTTCATCACCTCGCTGCTTCTTGTTGTTACAGGATGCGATACCACTGTGAAACCCGGAGACTCGGGGAGGATCCTTCCCAATATCACAGGCGGTGCCGGAGAAGTGCTGGTTGTGGTGGATCAATACATATGGGACAAACAGACCGGCGAATTGCTGAAAGACCTTTTGCAGGAGGAATTTCCGGGATTGCCCCAGAGTGAACCCATTTTTGATGTGACACAGATTACGGCTTCATCTTTTGACAATATGTTCAGGTTTCACAGGTCCGTTGTGCTGGTCACCATTAAGGAATCAGTTGAGGAGCCTGCGGTGCGTTACAGGAAGAATGTATGGGCAAAGCCACAGATCCTGGTGCAGCTTGAGGCACCGGATATTCAGCAATTACAGCAGTTGATCAGGGACAATATGGATCAAATACAGGGATTCCTGGTGCAGTACGACCGCCAGCGACTTACTGACAGTTATGCGGATTCCAAGGATCTGGAAATTCAGAAGAAGCTGGCCGAAAATCATCAAATCCGGCTGGCCATACCCCGCGGATACAATGTGGATTTCTTTACAGATAATTTCAGCTCTGTATCCATTGAAACCCCTGATTTTTCCCAGGTAATCCAGGTATACGAATATCCGGCCACAAGCAAGGATGATCTGCAATCGGGCAGGATCCTTGAGAACCGGAATGATTTCGTAAAAAAATATGTGAAAGGGCCCAGGGAAGGATCTTATATGACCACTTCCATGGTATATCCACCCATCTTCTATGATGTGCAAAAAAAAGGCATGAAACTGGTCGAAACACGGGGCCTGTGGGAACTCGAGAATGGATTCATGGGCGGACCTTTTGTGAGTCATTCCGTGTTCGATGAAAAGCGCCAGCGGATTGTTACTGTTGAAGGATACCTCTATTACCCGAATCAAAAGAAAAGGATTAAGATCCGGCAGCTGGAGGCGATCATCTATTCACTGGAGTTCATCTGATCAGAAAGGGATCGGGCAAATTTTCAGCAGTGTGCTTTAGCGCCTGCGTTCTCGTTTCCAATTCATCTTACTGGCACATCCCTGCAGGTCATCGGGGTTTACATGCACTCCCATCAATGATCCAGACACTTCCCTCTCGCAGCAGTACATGTCTCTTACTTTCCCTAAGTACACATGTGGAGGTGTTTTCTGAAATGATATTGTGTAATGCTGAAAGACCTATTTCTGATAGAAAAGATTTGGTTTTTCGAATTCGAAAAGTGTAGGGTAATCTTCATCAAAGCGTTTCAGCACTTCTGTCAGGATCGTTTCACGGATAAATTTTGACCTGTTGGTGATTCCGTACTTCTGGCAATAGAGATCGATTGCCTCCTTTTCCCTTTGATTAAAGCGAAGCGTCAAAGCGTGGTTTCTTAACAACTTCTCATCGCGTTTCCCCTTGTTTTCAGCCATTGAGCCAGATGATTTTGGCTAAAAATACACATTGTTTGCGCCATACCTGTAAAAAGGTGGTTAGAAAGAATTAACAAAATCCTAACAGTATCGCAGGATCACGGGTATTGTCCCGTGCAGTATTTTCTCCTTACAGGCTGGTTTATTCTTCCCGGAAGATGGAGCGGATTTCAAGCGGCCTGATCACACCGGTGAGGATCGCAGTGATGCCTGAAAAAATGATGAACAGCAAGATGGCCGGGACCCAGCTGAACAAGTGGTGCAAGGCTGCACCACCCCCCAGGATGATTATTCCGTAAAGCAGCAGTTTCCCATATACTGAAAGGCCAAGATCGAGGCGGATCACCCTGTGTGCCACAACCACCTGTCCGATGGCATAAAAAGCCTGGGAAGCGATGCTGGCAATGGCTGCACCATATGCCTGGTATGCGGGAATAAGGAGCAGGTTGAGTGTAATGTTAAGCACTACCGTGGCTCCTGCAAGAAGATTCAGTTGTTTGAGATTGTGATTGGCGGTAAGCAGCGTTCCATAGATGTAGCTCAGCGAGATAAAAACAAATCCCCCCATGAGGATACTGAAGATGGCCGGTGAGTTCAGCGCAGTTTCGTGGTACATCAACGTGATGATCTCCTCGTTAAAGAAGAGTCCGGCTACGGCCACAGCCACAGCCACCCCAAGTAACAATGAGGATGAGATCCTTACCAGGTCTTCTGTTCTCTCCCCCGTCTTAAGCATCCTGCTGAACATGGGAAGCAGCAGTCCGGCAAACAAGACAGCGAACTGTGACAGTGCATCCAGCACCCTGAAAGATTGCGCGTATATCCCGGCCTGTTCCTTGCCGTCAGTCAGCAGCCGCTCGATCATGACCGAATCCACCCGGTTGAAGAAAGACATCAACAGGATCAGGATGGCGAATGGATAGCTTTGCCGTAGGATCTTCATGTATACAGACCTGTTGAGTGTAAGACGTATCTTACCTGAATGGAACAGGACAATCCCGAGGACCATAACGAGGGTGATCGTGTACGATACAGTCTGCGAGTATACAAACCATTCGATACGGTAGGGTTCACTGGTAATAGATGACCATAACAGGATGCCGTTGATCAGGATCATCAGTGACCTGTCGAGCACCGAAAGCAGGCTGTCGGTCCGGAACAACTGCAATCCGCTGATATTTGACCTCAGGTAAAGGATGAAGGAAGAGAGGAACTGGTTCAGTACCAACACAGCAAGCAACCTGAATTGTATTTCAGAGTAACCGATGATCGCTCCGGTTGTGAAAACAATGATAGCGTAAAATACACTTAAGATGAATTTGAGTGGAACGATGCCGGATAAATGGGCATCCAGTCTGGAAGGGTCCCTGGATACTGACCGGTTATTAAAATTGGTAATTCCCAGGTCCAGCAGTATATTGAGGATAAAAGCGAAATTAAACAGGGAGAAATAGAATCCGTACATCTCTTCACCTACCCTGTTCTGCACTGCCACTTCGATCCCAAAAAACCAGAAAGGTTTGATGAGCAGGTTAAGTACCACGAGCAACAGCAGGTTAGAGAGAAATTTTTTTTTCAAACCATGTACGTATTATTTTGCAGGCAGGACTGCTTGTCAAATATATTTTTTATTTCAACACAAATGTAATAAGTTCGCCCCATATTTTCCGATATAAACAGAGAAGTAGCTGCTGATGAAGATTGCGGTAAACACCCGCTTGTTGATGCCTGGTAAACTAGATGGTATCGGATGGTTCACATACGAGACGCTGCGCAGGATCGTGAATGATCATCCTGAGCACACCTTTTATTTTATCTTCGACAGGAGTTATAAGCAGGAGGTGATATTCAGTGACAATGTTGTCCCCGTGGTCCTTGGTCCCCCTACGCGTCATCCCATATTGTGGTATATCTGGTTTGAATGGCGCATTCCCCGGTTATTGCGGAAGCTCGAAGCCGACCTGTTCCTTTCGACGGACGGTTTTATCAGTCTGCATTCAAAAGTACCGGCATGCAATGTGATCCATGACATAAATTTCGAGCATCGTCCGAGAGACCTGCCCTGGATCTCCAGGAAATATTACCGCTATTTCTATCCCAAATATGCGCATGCTGCTGCACGGCTGGCCACGGTGTCAGAATATTCCAGGAGAGACATCATCAACACCTATGAAATTGATGAGGAAAAGATCGACCTGGTATATAATGGTGCCAGCAAGAATTTTTTTCCAGTATTACCGGAGACGGCGCAGGGGGTGCGGGACAGGTATACGGGGGGCGTACCCTACTTTATTTTTGTGGGCAGTATCCATCCCAGGAAAAACATACGGAACCTGTTGCGGGCTTTTGAATTGTTCCGGGAGGAATACCGGAGTCCATTCAAACTGGTGATTGTCGGGAAGAAAACATTTCTCACCAAAGCCATGGAGGACCAACTGGACAAGATGAAATTTAAGTCCGATGTGATCTTCACCGGGAGGGTGGATTCAGAGGATCTGAACGATATTATGGCCTCGGCCTGGGCCCTGACTTTCGTCCCGTTTTTTGAGGGATTTGGCATCCCCCTTGTGGAAGCCATGTATTGTGATGTTCCCATCGTTGCATCAAAAGTAACCAGTTTGCCCGAGATTGCAGGTGATGCAGCGATTTATGCCGAACCGGAAAGCCCGGGCAGTATCAGGGATGGAATGGTCCGCATTGTTCGTGAAGAGGGATTACGTGAATACCTGATCGAGAAAGGAAAAGTGCGAAGGAAGCGCTACAGCTGGGACAATACTGCAAAAGAACTCTGGAATACAATTACAAGAGTAAGCTCAGAAAATGCTTGAACCGTATTTTAAAAAGGGCGTAGTCGAAGCCGGGTGCGATGAAGCCGGACGGGGCTGCCTGGCCGGACCGGTGTTTGCTGCGGCGGTGATCCTTCCGCCGGTTGACAGGTTCCATGGCCTGGATGACTCAAAGAAGTTGACAGAGGTCAGCCGGAACATATTGCGGGAGCAGATCGAAACCCGGGCAGTGGCATGGGCAGTGGCTGCTGTTGAACCGGAGGAGATTGATGAGATCAATATACTGAACGCATCTTTCCTGGCCATGCACCGTGCGCTTGATCAGCTAAAGCAGAAACCTGTCCACCTGCTGATCGATGGCAACAGGTTCCGCCCCTATCAAACAATACCTTATCAGTGTATCATCGGTGGAGATGGAAAATATCTCTCTATTGCAGCAGCCTCCATTCTTGCGAAAACCTACAGGGATGACTACATGAAACAGCTGCATGCGCAATTCCCCCAGTACGACTGGGCATCCAACAAGGGATATCCCACGCTCAGGCACAGGCAGGCAATCATGGAACACGGTGTTGTTGCCGCCCATCGTAAAACATTCAGGCTTCTGGATGACCAGCTGATGATCGATTTCAAAGCTGAACGATAGAGTCCTGGTTGGTAATTTATACAGGCTGAGATGCCCCGATTCATATTTTACAACACAACAGGTATTTATTCCAAAACTTTTTTTTAATATTTGTAACCGCTTATTATAAAATGAGGATACGGTTCGAACATAACCCGGTCGAACTGTGTTTTTTTATTTTACCACTGGAAACTGAAAACAACTTTGACTTGCCCGTTACTGAATCTGAAAGGACGCTTATACATTCAGTAATTAAAAAATCGGAAAAATGAAAAAAGTATTGACAATTACGCTGGCATTTCTACTCTCATTTCAGGTGAATGTCCGTGCCGATGAAGGCATGTGGCTGCTGAGCCTGCTCAACCAGGTGAATATGGATGAGATGAAGGAGATGGGCCTGGAACTTACTGCTGAGCAGATCTACAGTGTGAACAACGCGAGCCTGAAGGATGCGGTTGGCGCACTTGACTATGGAAGTTGCACAGCTGAACTGGTATCAGGAGATGGACTTCTGCTCACCAATCACCATTGCGGTTATGACGAAATTCAATACCACAGCAGTGTGGAAAGTGATTACCTGAAAGATGGATTCTGGGCCATGACCCGGGAGGAAGAATTACCCAACGAAGGCAAGACTATCTCTTTCCTTGTCAGAATGGAAGAAGTCACCGACCAGGTGTTCGAAAATGTGTTGGATGATATGGAGCCTTACGACAGGGCAACAACCATGCGGGAAGTGATCGGCAAGATCCGCAGGGAAGCCACCGAAGGAACCCATTATGACGCGCAGGTGAGACCCATGTTCGAAGGAAACAGGTATTTCCTCTTCGTACTTGAAACCTTTCGCGATGTGCGGTTGGTGGGAGCACCACCGGAGTCCATTGGTAAATTTGGTGCTGATACCGACAACTGGATGTGGCCCCGCCATACCGGTGATTTTGCAATGTTCCGTGTTTACACCGGTCCTGACGGGAAACCGGCTGACTACCATCCCGATAATATTCCCCTCAAGTCGAAGCACTTTCTCCCCATCTCTTTGAAGGGATATGAAAAGGGAGATTTTGCAATGGTGCTTGGATTCCCGGGATCCACTGACAGGTATATGACATCCTGGGAGGTGCAGCAACTGCTCGATATTGAGCATCCCAACCGGATCAAGATCCGTGGGATCAAGCAGGAGATCATGATGGCCGACATGCAGGCGGACCCGAAGGTGCGCATTCAGTATGCATCAAAATACTCCCGGTCGAGTAACTACTGGAAGTATAGCATTGGACAGTCACAAGGTCTGAAAAATCTCCAGGTGGTGGATAAGAAACAGGCGCTGGAAGCTGCATTTAATATTTGGGTGCAGGAAGACGAAGAACGCGAGAATATTTACGGAGAGGCACTCGATATGATCCAGTCAGGCGTGGAAGATTCCCGGGTGTATCAAAATGCATTCCAGTACCTTTTCGAGAGCATTTACCTGGGAATGGAGTCGGTGTTCCAGGGGTTTGCCTTGCGGGAACTGAAAGCAGTATTGAGCGAGGAGGAGGTTAACCAGGAACAACTGGATGAAGTGATCGCCAGCTTAAGGGAGTCGTCGGAAGATTTCTATAAGGATTACCATGCACCCACTGACAAGAAGGTTATGGCAGCCATGATTCAACTTATGATGGATGATCTGGATCCATTATATTGGCCCGACTTTGTAAGCAATATCAATGACAGGTACAGGGGAAATATCCAAAAATATGTTGATAAGTATTTCGATAAGTCGATCATCGTGGACAAGGAGCGCTTCATGGAATTCCTGGACGATCCCAGCCTGAAGAAACTGGAGAAGGACCCCACCTATATTGCCGTTACCAGCTATTTCGATAAATATAATGAATTGCGTGGCGAATTGATGGCATACAGTGGGAAGATACAGGGAGGTAGAAGGCTGTTTGTCAAGGGGTTGATCGAAATGTATCCCGAGCGTGATTTTTATCCGGATGCCAATTCAACCATGCGGCTTACCTATGGATCAGTTGGCAACTATGAACCGCGTGATGCTGTACTGTATGAACATTATACGACACTTGAAGGGGTGATGGAAAAAGAAGATCCTGACAACTATGAATTTGTGGTTGCTCCAAAGCTCAAGGAACTTTATAAAACAAGGGATTTTGGTCCTTATGGGACGGGTGGTACGATGCATGTTTGTTTTACCACTGACAATGATATTACAGGGGGTAATTCAGGCAGCCCGGTGATCAATGCAAAAGGTGAACTCATCGGTATTGCATTTGATGGCAACTGGGAGGCCATGAGCGGTGATGTGGCCTTTGAACCTGATTTGCAAAAATGTATCAATGTAGATATCAGGTACGTGCTGTTTGTTATCGACAAATTTGCAGGTGCAACCCACCTTATCGAAGAGATGAAATTAGTTCAATAAATCGTTTTAACCCTATTTAAACACGCACAGAGCCCAGGTTTTGTGCGTGTTTTTTTTAATTTTAGATCATGGCAAATACCCATGTTACGATATATACCGACGGAGCAGCAAGAGGTAATCCCGGTCCCGGGGGCTACGGAGTGGTACTGCTTTATAAAGGTCACCGGAAAGAAATATCCGCCGGGTACAGGCGGACGACAAACAATCGCATGGAACTACTGGCAGTCATTGTGGCGCTTGAGGCCCTCACGCGAAACGACATCAGGGTGAAGATCTATTCGGATTCCAAATATGTTGTGGATGCCGTAAGCAAAGGCTGGATCTGGGAATGGGAGCGCAAAGGATTTAAGAAGAAAAAGAATCCGGATCTCTGGATGCGGTATATCAGGTTGCACCGTCAATTTGAGATTGAGTTCGTCTGGGTGAAAGGTCACGCCAATATTCCAGGCAATGAGCGTTGCGATGAACTGGCCGTACAAGCAAGTATGCAACCTGATCTGCCTGCGGATACAGGTTATGAGGAGGAAAATGGAACAATTTAATTTTTTTTAGTTAATTTGTTCCAGCTAAATCAGAAAATGCACTTGTGGCAAATACGATTCTGAATCATAGGGGGCTGTTTAATTTCAGCACTATAGACACAATACTCACCAGTCTTAAGCATGTATTTCATGAGCATGATATACAATTCCGGATGCATAAAAAGATCATGATCGTGATTATTGAGTCCCTGGAGAATATTTGCAAATACAATAATTCCTTTGAAGACTTTGCAAAAACAAGAGAGGAGTACCTGCCTGCCTGTGAACTTTCCAGGGACGGTGATGAGATCAGGTTAACAGCCTCGAACCCTGTCCGCCTGCAGGATATTGAAAAAATAAAGCAATCTATAGAGCGTGTCAATGCACCAGACAGGCAGGCACTTAAAGCATTGTACCAGGAGGTGATCACCGATGGACAATTTTCCAGCAACGGGGGCGCAGGACTTGGGTTTATCGAGATGGCCCGGACCTCGGGGAACAGGTTGGAATATAAGTTCGAAGAGGTTACAGAACAGTACGCGATTTTCACAATCATTGTTACATTTGCATGCTAAGTGAAATTATTGTACGGAACTGGACAAATATGTTGCAGATCCGTACAGCTTTTACCAGGCGGATCAAGTACCATCCTATTAAATTTTAATAAATTGACTGTTTTGGTATAATTAATGAAGGATAATTGAAAACTGGAGTATGTGGAGAAACTTTTTTAGTGTTGCCATCCGCAACATTAGCAAGAACAGGATCTTCTCATTAATAAATATCTCTGGTCTGGCCATCGGACTGGCCAGTGCCATTCTTATTATATTGTTCATTGCCAAGGAAATCAGCTTCGACCGTTTCCATGAGAAGGCAGACCGGATCTACCGTGTTTATGTCGATGGCAATATCGGGAACCAGCAATTCAGGGGGGCCTGGACCAGCTACACCCTTGCACCCTCAGTGACCAGTGAGATTGATGATGTTCAGGACTATGTCAGGCTTGAGGTATACCCGCAACAGTTTGTCTGGAATAATGATGTACGGGAGGTGGAGGATAATGTTGTGTTTGCCGATTCTTCCTTCTTCAGGATCTTTTCCATCGATCTGATCTACGGCGATGCAGAATCAGTGCTGAACGAGCCGAATTCGGTAGTGATTACCCGGGCCAAGGCAATGCAGTATTTCGGTATGGAGAATCCCCTTGGTAAGACGCTGGAGTTTAATACCAAAGATAATTTTTATGTGGTTACCGGGGTGATGGAAGAATTCCCCGACAATTCACATTTCTTTTGTGACTTCCTGCTTTCCATGTCCAATATTCCTGAAAGCCGGAGCGATAACTGGCTATCCAATTCCATATACAGCTACCTGTTGCTTGCTGAAGATGCCGATTACCTCAAAGTAGAGCAACAAATGAATGAGTTGATGCTGAAAAATATCAGGCGCCAGTTGAAGGAGGTGCTGGATGTTACCCCTGAAGAATGGGTGGAAGGGGGGAATGCTTTCGGTGTATTTTTGCAGCCGTTGACCAACATTCATCTGAATCCCGAAATCGAATATGGCGAGGAAAATTGTTTCAGGCCTGTGAATGACCGCACCTACATATACATATTTGCATTGATCGCATTTTTTATCCTGATCATCGCGAGTATTAATTTCATGAACCTGTCTACGGCCCGTTCGGCAATCCGGGCACGAGAAATCGCCATGCGTAAGGTGGTGGGGTCCCAGCGCAGGGTCCTGGTTTTACAATTTCTTGCGGAATCGGTTTTTCTGAGTATCCTGGCATTGCTGCTGGCTCTGTTCATCGTGGAAGTAACATTGCCTTATTTCAATACATCCATGGGCATCAGTCTCTCCTTTAGTACCATCGGAAGGGGGGTGATTCTGCTCGGTGTATTGTTGCTTACCCTGATCGTTGGTCTGCTCAGCGGGGTATACCCTGCATTTTACCTTTCTAAATATGAACCCCTGATGGGACTGCGGGGCGGGGCGCTCCGGGGCAGGAGATCGGTAATTTTCAGGAGCATGATGGTGATCCTGCAATTCACTATTTCGGTCGCGATCATCGTAGGGACCCTCGTGGTGTCAAAACAGGTGAATTACCTGGTGAACAAAGATCCCGGTTTTGTTGATGAAAATATCCTGGTAGTGGACCGGGTATATCCACTGCAGAACCAGATTGATGCCTTCTGCCAGGAAGTTGAAAGGATTCCCGGCGTGGCAGGCGCCTCTAATTCCAGTACATACCTGGGGTTCAGCAACATATCCAGCACGTTCCAGCTGAAAGGGGCCGATCGTTCCAACAACTTCATGTTTGATATCAATTTCGTGGATCCTGATTTTAAGAAAACCTATGGATTGAGTATCTGGAACAACACCGGGAGATTTTTCAGTGAGAAAAACCCGGATGACACCATGTGTGTGGTACTGAATGAAACCGCAGTGAAACACTATCAATTTGCCGATCCGCTGAATAAAGTGATAAAGAGTCCAACAGGAGATGGGGGGTTCAACGAATATAAAGTGATTGGTGTGTTGAAGGATTTCCACCATAGCTCGCTCCGGAAAAAGATTACGCCTTACATGTTTTTTTACAAGACAGGTACCAGGGCGCAGTCGGGATATATCAGTATCAGGTTTGAAAAGAAATCTATATACAACAAAGCCACGCTTAAAAAGATCCACGAACTTTGGGCCAATATGACGGCCGATGAGCCTTTCCAGTATTTTTTCCTTGATGATGAACTGGACCAATACTACCGGGAAGAGCAGCGTACGGGAAGAATCTCCCTGCTATTCTCTGTCCTGGCGATCATCATTGCCTGCCTTGGATTGCTCGGTCTGACCATTTTCAACACGGAGCGAAGGTTGCGGGAGATCGCCATACGGAAGGCAATGGGAGCCAGCCTGCTGAGCCTGTTGATGATCATCTCCCGGGCGGTGCTGGTCGGTATGGAGCGGGCCGTGCGGGAGATGGCGGACCTGATCCGGAGGGGGTAGGGTGGCTGTCGCCGGCGTGGGCACTGATCTGGCGCAGGTCAGCCGGTTTAGGAAAATCCTGCAACAGGGGAAAACC
>CAZPTO010000012.1:0-18642 GCA_964589155.1 uncultured Bacteroidaceae bacterium
TTGCGGTCCTGTGGTCTTACCAATCGCGGTCCTGTGGCCATGCCAGTCGTGGTCCTATGGTCTTACCAATCGCGGTCCTGTGGCCATGCCAGTCGTGGTCCTATGACCTGAACGTATCCTCAAAACTGGTCCTGTGCAGGATGGAGCGCCCCAGGGTCACTTCGTCGGCATATTCAAGGTCATCACCAATGGCCACACCCCGGGCAAGGGTGGTTACCCGGGTCGGTGTATCCTTTAGTTTTTTGTATATATAGAAATTTGTCGTGTCTCCTTCCATGGTGGTGCTCAACGCAAGGATCACCTCCCTGATATGCTGGTTGGCGGCTTTTTCCACAAGTGAGTCGATGTTGAGATCGGCCGGTCCGATCCCGTCGATGGGGGAGATGATCCCGCCCAGCACATGGTAGATGCCTGAATATTGCTGGGTGTTTTCGATGGACATGACGTCCCTGATGTTCTCCACCACGCATACGGTCTCATGGTCGCGGTAGTTGTCGCCGCAGATATTGCAGATCTCGGTATCCGATATGTTGTGACAGATCTTGCAGTGCATGATCTTTTTCTTCATTTCAAGCACCGTGTTTCCAAATCGCTCTACGACGAGGTTGTCCTGTTTCAGCAGGTACAACACCAGTCTCAGCGCGGTCTTTCTCCCGATGCCCGGCAACGACGCAAACTCCTCTACGGCCTCCTCCAATAGTTTCGATGAATAATTCTGATGCATTACGATATGTTCTGCCGCAAATTTACGATTCGGTGACTATTGCAGCAATATTTTTGTCCTTTTATTGAAATTCACCAAATTTACCGGCAATTCATCCGCCGGGCGAAACAAAAAGGAAGCGCGTTTGGGTGAACGGAATCTGCTGGCAAGGTGCTTCGGGGCAAAAGAATGCTGAAGAAGACGGGAACGATAACAAATGGGATCTGAAATGAACACATGCCGCGGACCGGAAGGATACAGAACTACATTGGAATGACACCTGAACTGATTATTACCATCATCGTCATCTATTTCGCAGCCTTGCTGCTGATCTCCTATTTTACAGGAAGGAAGGCCGATAATGCTTCGTTTTTCCTTGGCAACAGGAGATCACCCTGGTACATCGTGGCCTTCGGGATGATCGGGGCTTCGCTGTCGGGCGTGACCTTTATTTCCGTTCCGGGATGGGTCCTCACCAGCCAGATGACCTATATGCAGATGGTGCTGGGTTACCTGGTGGGATACGTGGTGATCGCCAATGTACTGATGCCGCTGTATTACCGGTTGGAGCTGACCAGCATCTATACCTACCTGGAGGGCAGGTTCGGCAGGATGACCTATAAGACAGGCGCCTCTTTTTTCCTGTTATCACGGATCATCGGCGCCTCATTCAGGTTATTCCTGGTCGCCAGGGTCCTGCAGATCGCCGTATTCGATCCCTGGAACATCCCCTTTTGGGTCACCGTGATGATCACCATCCTGTTGATCTGGCTCTATACCAACAGGGGGGGTATCAAAACCATTATCTGGACCGATACCCTGCAGACGTTCTCCATGCTCACGGCGGTGGTGCTGACAGTGGTATTCCTGGGTAAAAGCATGGACCTGGATTTTGGTGGACTGGTCTCGACGGTGGCAAACAGTGAATACGGGAAGATCTTTGAATTCAGCAGCTGGGAGCATGGCAACCATTTTATTCAGCATTTTTTTGCCGGTATGTTCATCACCATCGTTATGACAGGGCTGGACCAGGATATGATGCAGAAGAACCTGAGCTGCAGGAATATCAGGGAGGCGAAGAAAAACATGTACTGGATGAGCATATCACTGGTTCCGGTAAACCTGCTGTTCCTCTCCCTGGGTGTGTTATTGGCGACCTTCGCGGTGCAAAATGGCATGGAGCTGCCGGCGCAGTCCGATGATCTGTTCCCGCTCATTGCCACGGGAGGCATGCTGCCACGCGTTGTAGGAGTGACCTTTGTAATCGGACTGGTGGCTGCAGCCTATTCCAGTGCTGATTCGGCACTGACGGCACTGACCACTTCGTTTACTGTGGATATACTCGACAGCCGGGGAAAGACGGAAGCGGAAGTCATGCAGACCAGGAAACGGGTGCATATCGGCATTTCCCTGATCCTGGCCCTGGTGATCTTTCTTTTTGAAGCTATCAACAACGAAAATGTTATTTCCGCCATCTTCAGGGTAGCCGGATTTACCTATGGTCCACTGCTTGGGCTGTATGCATTCGGTCTGTTTACAAAAAGAAGCCTCACCGACCGGTGGGTGCCGTTCGTGGCAGTGCTGGCACCAGTGGCTGCTTACATTGACAAACTGATCATTGAATGGATCTTCAGCAACTATGAAATGGGTTTCGAGTTCCTGATCATGAATGGAATCTACACCTTTCTCGGCCTGTGGATTATTTCTCAGCGTCCACTGAAAAGATCTCCTGGATAAGTCCCTGGTATTTTTCTTCGAGCACCCTGCGCTTCAGCTTCATCGTAGGTGACATCACTCCTGACTGGGGAGTCCATTCGTCAGGGACCATCCTGAATCGCCTGATCCGCTCCACCTGTCCCAGTTTTTCATTCATCCTGTCGACTTCATTACGCATCAGCCCGATGATATTTTTGTCGCAGAGCATCTCCGCATCACTGTTGTAGCTCAGGCCCTGCGCTTCGGCCCATTCTCTCAGGGAGGCCATGTTGGGATGAATGATCGCACTTGCAAATTTCTGGCAGTAACCGATAACCATTAGCTGTTCGATATAGAACGACTCTTTGAATTTATTCTCAATGGCCTGGGGAGCAATATATTTGCCACTTGATAATTTGAAGATCTCCTTCTTGCGATCGGTAATCTTTAACCACTTCCCATCCACGATCTCCCCGATATCCCCGGTGTGAAAATATCCGTCTTCGTCGATGACCTTTTTCGTCATTTCAGGCTCCCTGTAATAACCCAGCATCACATTGGGACCACGAGCGAGGATTTCGCCATCATCTGCGATCTTCACATCCACACCATCGATGATGAGCCCGGCGCTGCCGACCTTTACCTCTTTGGTGGTCTGGTTAGCCACCGAGATCACAGGAGAAGTCTCTGTAAGCCCGTATCCCTCGTATACCTCAAGGCCGGCAGCCCAGAAAATTTTTACCAGCCTGGGTTGAATCGCGGCACTTCCGGTGATGATCACGTTGCAGCCTCCCAGCACGTTGCGCCATTTAGAAAAGATGAGCTTGTCGGCGATCTTTAATTTCATTTTGTACCATGCACTGTTTCCTTTTTCGGGATCGAATTCATTGCCCAGCCTCACGGCCCAGAAGAAAATCGATTTCTTGATGCCTGTCAGCTCCTTCCCTTTGGCAATGATCTTATCAAATACACTCTCCAGCAGGCGCGGTACAGCGCCGAAAATATTGGGCCTGATGTCCTGCGCATCCCTTGCGATGGTCCCGATACCCTCCGCATAATAGATGCTGATCCCCTTGTACTGGTAAATGTAATTGATCATGCGCTCGTATACGTGACTGATGGGAAGGAAGGAAAGTGCCCGGTGTTCCGCACCCAGGTTGATGTGCCTGTTGCATGCTACCGCGTTGGAGACCAGGTTGCGGTGTGAAAGCATCACCCCCTTGGGAGTCCCGGTGGTTCCCGAAGTATATAGAATGGTCAGCAGGTCCTCCGGCTGAATGGAATCACGTATTTCCGCCAGCTGCTCCCGGAACTTTTCCTCGTTCTTATTTCCCAGGTCCAGGATCTCTTTCCAGTGTCTGGCACCTTCGATCTCATTGAAAGTGTATAATCCTGAAATGCTTTTCACCTTTTTCGCAATGGGGCTGATCTTTTCAAACAATTGCTTGTCCGAGAGCACAACAAGTCTGGGTGCAGCATGGTCGAGGATGTAGGCATATTCTTCCGCACTGATGGTGGGATAGACAGGCACCTGGATGATCCCGGCCATGGCCATGCCCATGTCAAAGAAGTTCCATTCGGGCCTGTTGTTGCTGATGGTAACGATCTTGTCACCGCGTTTCAACCCCATGGCCATTAACCCATAGGCGATTGCGTAAGCTGTTTTTACATACTCCCCTGAAGAATACTTTTTCCAGTTGCCATTGGTCCTTGCGGCCAGCATATCCGCTTTGTTGCCATACTTCTCGCCAATCTGGTCAAGCATGTCGAATGTCCTGTTAATTTCCATCGTCAGTCAGATTTTTGCGGGTAAAGTAAATAAATCCTGACAAATTTTTCGAATGAAAAATAAAAATTCCTGAATACAGATACAGGAGATGTATGTAAACATACTGAATTACAGTAAAATATAAAAGTATTAGGTATAGTTGAATTTTCGAACGAAACGAAGAGTTCGTTGTTTTCTAAAAGGGTCTGTCACCATATGGTTGGGAGTGTGCTACTGCAGTTCCCCGTCACCATTGGTTGGGAGTGTGCTACTGTAGTTCCCTGTCACCATATTGTTGGGAGTGTGCTACTGCAGTTCCCTGACCATTTTCCGGGCTTTATCCATGGCTGCAGAGATGCCACCGGGATCTTTTCCTCCGGCAGTGGCAAAGAAAGGTTGTCCGCCGCCACCGCCTTTGATCTCGCGCGCAATTTCACGGATGATCACCCCTGCGTTGAGGTCTTTTTCGCTGACCAGGTTATCGGAGATCATGATCACGAGCAGTGCTTTCTGATCTACGCTGCTTCCCAGGACCAGGAACAGGTTGTCCACCTCATTCCTGATGCGGAAGGCTGCATCGCGCAGCATGTCTGCATCAGCAATCGGGAGCGTTTCAGATATAAAATTGATCTCACCGATTGTTTCAGCTTTATTTTTCAGCGCTTTCAGGCTGGCATTGACCGCATCCTGTTTGAATTTGCCAACTTCTTTGCTTAGCTCAGTGTGTTCTGCGACAAGTTTACGGATGGCATCCACCACGTTTGAATGTTTTTCCAGCTGGGTGGAGATCTCGGTCAGTTTGTCCACCTGGCTATAAATATATTTTTCCGCTTCCACGCCGGTAATGGCTTCTATGCGCCGTATTCCTGCAGCGATGCTCGACTCCCGGGTGATCTTGAAAAATCCAAGCTGACCGGTGGCCCTTGCATGAATACCTCCGCAGAGCTCGACCGAATCGCCGAACCTGATGACGCGAACATGGTCGCCGTACTTTTCACCGAACAGTGACATGGCTCCCATGGTTTTGGCCTCCTCCATGGGTACGGTGCGCTGCTCCTCGAGAGGTATGTTCTGACGGATCATGCTGTTGACCAGTTTTTCCACCTTGCGTATCTCTTCATCAGTAACTTTCTGAAAATGTGAGAAGTCAAACCTGAACATATGCGGCTCCACCAGTGAACCTTTCTGTTCCACATGTTCTCCCAGCACCTTCCTCAGGGCGTAGTGTACCAGGTGCGTGGCTGTATGGTTGCTGGCCGTTTGCGAGCGTTCTGATTCATTGACCCTTGCTGTGAATACAGCGGTTGGATCATCGGGGAGTGTGTCGGTCACATGAATGATCACGTCATTTTCCTTCTGTGTATCGAGGATCCGTATTTTTTCATTCTCATTTTCAAGAATCCCCTGGTCGCCTGTCTGGCCGCCGCTTTCAGCATAAAATGGGGTAGCATTGAACACCAGGTGATACTGTTTCCTGTTTTTTGATTTTACTTCCCGATACCTTGTTATCCTAACCGAATTTGAGCTGTGGTCGTAGCCCGTGAATGCTTCCCGGCCATCTTCCAGGAGGATCTGCCAGTCGGATTTGTCTTGTTCAGCTGCCTGTTTGGATCTTATCTTCTGCATTTCCATCTCGCTTCTGAATCCCTCCTGGTCCACGGACAGCCCTTGCTCTTTCAGGATGAGCTCGGTCAGGTCCACCGGGAAACCAAACGTATCGTAGAGCTCGAAGGCGTGCTTGCCTTCCAGTGTTTTCTTGTGTTGCTGCTGCAATGCTGCAATCATCTGGTTCAGTCTCCTGATGCCGTTTTCCAGGGTATTCAGAAAAGATTGTTCCTCTTCGAAGATCACTTTTTCGATAAGCTCCTGCTGCGCGGGGAGCTCCTTGAAAGTTTCACCAAGCACTTCGATGAGCGCGGGAACCACCTTGTAAATAAATGGATGGTCCTGCCCCAGGTAGGTGTAGGCATAGCGGATGGCCCTGCGAAGGATCCGGCGGATCACGTATCCTGCTTTGTTGTTGGAGGGAAGCTGGCCTTCGGCAATGGAAAAAGAGATGGCCCTGAGGTGATCGGCGATCACGCGCATGGCGATATCCTGCGCGTTGTCTGCGCCGTATTTCCTTCCGGTAAGTTCCGAAATCCTGTCGATCAGAGGAGTGAAAATGTCAGTATCATAATTTGATGCTTTGGATTGCAGGGCCATGCATAATCTTTCGAACCCCATCCCGGTATCCACATGTTTTTCAGGAAGGTGTTCGAGAGATCCGTCCGATTTGCGGTTGTATTGAATAAACACCAGGTTCCAGATTTCTATCACCAGGGGATGGTCCTTGTTTACCAGCGTAGCGCCAGGGATTTTCGATCTTTCCGCATCGCTCCTCAGGTCGATGTGGATCTCGGAACAGGGGCCGCAGGGACCTGTTGGCCCCATTTCCCAGAAATTGTCTTTTTTTGAACCGTCAAGGATGCGGTCTTCCGGCAGGAATTTTTTCCAGAAACCTGCCGCTTCATCATCCCGCTGCAGGTGGTCTGAATGGTCTCCTTCAAACACAGTTACGTACAACCGCTCCTTGTCCAGTTTTACCACATCTGTGAGGAATTCCCAGGCCCACTGAATGGCCTCCTCCTTAAAATAATCACCAAACGACCAGTTGCCCAGCATTTCAAACATGGTATGGTGATAGGTGTCGTGTCCCACCTCCTCCAGGTCGTTATGCTTGCCTGTGACTCGGAGACATTTCTGGGTGTCTGCGACCCTCCGTGCCTCCGGTGTCTTGTTTCCCAGGAAAAAATCCTTGAACTGGTTCATGCCGGCATTGGTGAACATCAGCGTGGGATCATTCTTCATCACCATCGGTGCTGAAGGAACAATCTTATGTTTTTTGCTTTCGAAAAATGACAGGAAAGCAGAACGGACATCTTTGGAGTTCATAGGCAAATATGTATTTTGGTGCAAAAATAGAACCTTTTCAGGCATCTCGCGTATAAATGTAACGGAATTTGATCCCTTGGTAGAGCCGCAGCAAAAATAATTTTATTCATTAATTATTGGTAAATTAAGCTTCATTTTTTATTTTTAGCGGTTGAATGTTGAATATGTTTGGTCGAAAATACAGAATTAACCCTGAAACGCTGCGTGTTGAGCAGGCTAGAATGCCGTTCAAAAAACGTGTGCTTTTAGGAATCATCACCAGTTTGCTTATCGTTGGTGCAGCAGTGGGGATGCGGATTATGTACGATCAGTACATTAAATCTCCCCGCCTCGTTTATTACGAAAAAAAGAACCAGGACCTCCGCGAGGCATACAGGGAACTCAGCCAGGAATTGCGTGAAGATGAAGAATTGCTTGCAGAATTTCGCAGGCGGGATGACCGTTTGTACCGTTCGATCTTCGGAATGGAACCCATCCCTTCATCCATTCGTGAAGCAGGTACCGGTGGTGCCGCGAGGTATTCAGCACTCAATTCCATCTCCAATCCTGACATGGTCATTGATGTTTTTGATAAAGTGGACAAGGTGCTGATGAAAGCGCGCATACAATCCAGCTCCTTTGAAGACCTCGAGCAGGCTGCCCGCTACAATCAGCAGCTCCTTGCCTGTAAACCCCAGATACAGCCGATTTCCCCGGCAGACAAGTATTGGCTCACCTCCACATTCGGGTACCGGAACGACCCATTCACAAAGTCCAGGAGGCTGCACCTTGGCATTGACCTTGCAGGTCCCCACGGACTTAAGATACATGCCACGGGAGATGGCGTGGTGAAGATAGCAGGATACAGCCGTTATGGGTATGGGAATGAAGTGTTTATCGATCATGGCTTTGGCTATTCAAGCAGGTATGCCCACCTCCAGGATATATTGGTCAACCCCGGTCAGAAGGTAAAACGCGGACAGGTCATCGGCACCCTCGGCAGCAGCGGGCGGTCCACAGGTCCGCATCTTCATTACGAGATCACACATTCCGGCAGGCCGCTTAACCCGATGTATTATTTTTACGAAGAGCTGACCCCCGAAGAATACAATCTTATCACCAGCAGGGTAGCTGTTAATTAACTTCTTTCCTTCGTTATTCATTTTTTTGTATTTTCACCACAAATTTATTTGAGGTGGCATCGCAATACAAGTTCAATCCGGATGAAATGAATTTTAACGAACTCGACAACAGGTTCCGGGTTCGTTTTTGGCGTGCGCTCTCCTATATTATTGCAGCCCTGTTTATTGCGGTGATCCTGAATGTGCTTTTCCTGGTCTTGTTTGACAGTCCGCGGGAGCGGATGGTCAGGAACGAAAACGAGGAGCTGAAAAGGCAGTACATGATCCTCCAGGAAAGAAAGGCAACGGTGGATACAGTATTCGAGGAGATCGATAAGACGGATGAAAATATTTTCAAACTGATTTTTGAGACAGAACCAGCTGTGGGTGAGTTGGAAGATAACAGGACCCGATCGTATGCAACACTCAAGACGCTTACTGATCAACAGATTGTCACTTTTACCGCAGTGCGGCTGGATTCTGTGCTGACCAAAACACGGAATGAGCAGCTCGATTATGATATCCTGAGGATCAAGAGCGCAGACAAAGCAGAAATGTTGACGTATATACCTGCCATACAGCCTGTTGAAAACAGGGACCTAACCAGGACTGCTTCGGGCTATGGCTACAGGATGCATCCCATTTACAAGATCCCGAAGTTCCATAAGGGAATGGACTATACGGCCCCCGTCGGAACTCCTGTGTTTGCAACCGGTGCAGGAAGGGTGGAAGAGGCTCGGCGTTCCGGCAGGGGATCCGGGAACAGGATCGTGATCGATCATGGCTATGGCTTCAGGTCGGTTTATGCGCATTTAAATGAGATCCAGACCAGGAGGGGCCGGACTGTTCAACGTGGTGATATTATAGGAACAGTAGGAAATTCAGGTCTTTCATCGGGTCCGCACCTGCATTATGAAGTACTGTTCAATGATGAACCGGTTAACCCGGTGAATTTCTTTTTCCTGGAGTTGTCACCGCAGGCATACAACAAGTTGATAAATATTTCTAAAAATTCAGGACAGTCTTTTGATTAAAAACGCCTTTTATTAAATTGCATTATAGATGGCTAAGTATCATTTTAACCCCGAGACACTTCAATACGAAACGATTGAGAGCAGCTCTTTTGAGCGGTGGGTTGACTTCCTGAAATTCACTTTCCTGGTCAGTCTTTTATTTATTGTCGTGCTGAAGGTAAGCGAGGATGTGGTCCAGAGCCCGAAACTGATCAAACTTAAAGCAGCGCAACAACAGCTCACCTATGAAATCCAGCTTTTGAATACAGACCTTTGGCTTTACAGGGAGCATCTCGACAGGATCGCGTATAATGACGATCAACTTTACAGGGTGTTTTTTGAGGTTGACCCGATCCCAACCACCAAGCGGGAAGCAGGCATTGGCGGAACACAGCAATACCGGAAATTCAGGAACAAACCGAATGCAGACCTGCTTGTCGAAGCCAATATGAATCTTGATTATGTTGCCCGTCAGCTTGTGATTCAGTCAAAATCTTTCGATGAAGTGATCGACCTGGCGAAACACAAAGAGCAGCATATGGCAGCCAAACCATCCATCCAGCCGGTGAGTCTCAATGAAATGATCAGGTTCGGCTCTTCTTTCGGAATGCGGCTGCACCCGATTTTGAAAAAGTACAGGCCCCACAACGGGATTGACCTGACCGCACAGCGCGGGACAAAGATATATGCTACGGCCGATGGCGAAGTAATACAGGCCCAATACACTACCGGAGGCTATGGCAAAAAAATATTGATTGACCACGGGTACGGCTATAAAACCCTGTATGGACATTGTTCCAGGATCCTGGTGGAACGCGGTCAGAAAGTAAAAAGGGGAGAAGTGATAGGCCTTGTCGGGAATACCGGACTGTCTGTGCGCTCGCACCTCCATTACGAGGTTTGGATCAATAACCGGCCGGTGAATCCGATCAATTACTATGCAAATGACCTGTCCCCCGGGGAATATGACCGTATGATCACCCTGCTCGCAAAAGCCGATCCTTCTTTTGATATCAATTAAACTATGCTGAAATTTTTACGGGTTTTCCTCCCCACCTTTGTGCTTCTGTTGGGCTCCTGTTCAGGCAGCAGGCAACTGACTTCTTCAGGGGTTGAAGACCAGCAGAAAGAAGTACCGCTGACTGACCGCCAGCCAATGCAAATGCAGGAAGATACCCTCCCGGTAATTCTTTCCATCGATGACCTGAACCGGTTTGACACCGTGTTCCTTTCACTAATGGATCCCCGCACTCCATATGGTAAAGCGCTTGCCGCCCGCAAGAAAGATACCATCTGCATCGTTGGTACAGGTGATATTATGCCCGGGACAAATTACCCCGATGAAAGGTACCTTCCGCCGGGGAATGATTGTGCAGCACTTTTCGACCCGGTGCGGAAGTACCTTGCAGCTTCTGATGTTACTTTCGGTAACATGGAAGGCGTGTTCAGTGATGATGCAGGGACAGCCAAAAGATGCAGGGATCCTTCTGTTTGTTATGTGTTCAGGATGCCCGACACAACCCTGGATTGTATCCTCGATGCAGGATATGATGTGCTCAGTGTAGCCAACAACCATGTAAATGACTTTGGTCCCGCAGGAAGGGAATATACTGCACGTCTCCTGGAAGCGGCCGGTATTCCATTCGCAGGATTTCGCAGCAGACCCTATACCACCTTTGAAAAGAACGGACTGACCTACGGGTTTGCTGCGTTCTCACCCCATACCGGGACAGTCAGCCTGAAGGATTACGAGGGCGCTGCTGAGATCGTTGCCATGCTGGATTCCATCAGCGATGTGGTGATCGTATCATTCCATGGAGGCGCTGAAGGACGCGATCACCAGCATGTGCCCTGCACCGACGAGGTATACCTGGGGTACAACAGGGGAAATGTCTGCAAATTTGCCAGGACCGTCGTGGATGCCGGCGCCGATGTGGTATTCGGACACGGTCCCCACGTGATCCGCGGGATGGAACTGTACAGGGACAGACTGATCTGTTACAGCCTGGGCAATTTTTGTACCTATGCACGTTTTAACCTGAGCGGTCCCAATGGACTCGCGCCGATCGTACAGGTGTTTATGGCTCCCGACGGAACCTTCCTGGAAGGCAGGATCATCCCCGTGGTTCAACCCGGGGAAGGAGGTCCGCGTTACGATCCGCGCAGACAGGCCATACGCAAAATGCAGGAGCTGAGTGCTGCAGATTTTCCCGATAGTCCGCTTGTGATTGAGAACGATGGCACATTCCATGTAAAATAGAGACACAGTCACATTTGCTGGATTTTTTAAGCCCATGTGTAAAAATTTACGGATTATTTACATGCCGGAGCAGATATCTGTGCGCTTTGCTGGAAGATTCGTTGATTAGGTGGACTATTTTTTTTAATTTGGGGAAAATTCCAATAAGTGATCATCAATCATGCCTTATAAAGAGAAAAAGGTGGAGAAGCTCTATTACAGCATTGGGGAGGTGGCTGAAATGTTCAGCGTCAATACTTCACTTATCCGATACTGGGAAAAAGAGTTCGATATCATCAAGCCGAAAAAGAACAAGAAGGGCAACCGCCTGTTTACCCAGAAGGACATTGATAACTTTCATATCATCTACCATCTTGTAAAGGAGCGTGGCATGACCCTGAAGGGTGCAAAAAAGAAGATGAAAGAGAACAAGGAGGAATCGGAATATAATTTTGAGATCATCAAGTCACTGGAGCAGATCAAGGAGATGCTGCTGGATGTGAAGGAGACAATTTCATAACCTGAAAATCATTTTACTTATGTTGCTTAGAGAGATAACAGCCTTCTTTGAGAGGCTGGCGCCATTGATGTACCAGGAATCATACGATAATTCCGGCCTGCAGGTTGGCGATTATGCAATGGAGATCACCGGCGCCCTGGTTACGCTGGACATCACCGGGGAAGTGATCGATGAGGCCATCAGGAAACAGTTGAACCTGGTGATCGGGCACCACCCGGTCATCTTTGGCGGATTAAAGTCTTTGACCGGTAAGAACATGACGGAAAGGGTGGTTCAGAAAGCCATCAAAAACGATATCGCAATCTATGCGTCACACACCAACCTCGATGTGATCAGGCAGGGCGTAAGCGGAAAAATATGCGAGGTGATCGGATTGAACAATACGAGGATTTTGGAGCCAGTCGCCGGCAAGCTCAGGAAACTGGTTGTATTTGTTCCTTCCGCACACGCGGAGAAGGTCAGGAAGGCCATATTTGCATCCGGGGCAGGCGTGATCGGTAATTACGACAGTTGCAGCTACAATACAGAAGGACATGGTTCTTTTCGTGGTGGCGATGACACAAATCCTTTCGCGGGTGAGCAGGGAAAACTACACTTCGAACCGGAGGTGCGCGTAGAAACAATTTTTCCTGAACATGTGAAGGGCAGGGTCATTACTGCAATGTTGCAGGCACATCCTTATGAAGAGGTGGCTTACGATATCTATCCCCTTGATAATAAATATCCCGAGGTGGGCATGGGAATGATCGGTGAATTGGAAACACCCCTGGAAGAAACAGAATTCCTGGAACTGCTCAGGGAGCGGTTCAGGACAGGTGTCATCAGGCATTCGGCATTGCTGGGAAAAAAGATCAGGAAAGTGGCAGTATGTGGCGGTGCCGGAAGCATGTTGTTGAGAAAAGCGATCTCTGAAAAAGCAGATATATTTGTCAGCGGCGACTTCAAATACCACCAGTTTTTTGATGCGGATGGAAAGATCATCATCGCCGATATCGGACATTTTGAGAGTGAACAATATACAAGGGAAATATTTTATGATTTACTTAAGAAAAATTTCCCTAAATTTGCAGTCCGATTATCGGAAGTAAATACAAATCCAATAAAATACTTTTAGTGAATGGCTAACAAGAAATCTGACGCCGGGACAAAAGAAATGACAGTTGCTGAAAAGCTACGTGCATTATACGAAATGCAACAAGTGAGTACCGATATTGACAAGATCAGGATCCTTCGCGGTGAATTGCCGCTTGAAGTGCAGGACCTTGAAGATGAGATTGAAGGACTCCAGACCAGGATTGCCAAGTACAAGGAGGATATTGATTCCCTGGAAAAATCCATCAATGGGAAGAAGCAGGAAATTCAGAATGCCCAGGAGCTGATCAAGAAATACGAGGAGCAGCAAAACAATGTCCGGAACAATCGTGAATATGACTCCCTCTCCAAGGAGATAGAGTTCCAGACCCTGGAGATCGAGCTCTGCGAGAAGCGGATCAATGAATTTTCAGCCCAGATCAAAGAGAAGACGGAAGTGATCGAAGAATCCACCGCTTTGCTGAATGAACGTACGGGTGATCTCGAGGACAAGAAGAAAGAGCTGGAGGGCATTGTATCTGAGACGCAAAAAGAGGAAGAGGCCCTGGAAACAAAAGCTGAGCGTATTAAATCAATGCTCGACGAGCGGCTGCAGTCTGCCTACAATAAGATTCGCAGTAACGCACGGAATGGACTCGCCGTTGTGCAGGTGGAAAGAGATGCCTGTGGTGGATGCTACAACAAAATCCCGCCGCAACGTCAACTCGACATTGCTTCACGTAAGAAGATCATCGTCTGTGAATATTGCGGGCGGATCCTCGTGGATGACCAGATCATGGAAGTCGAGCCGGCAGAGCAAAAATGATTTCTAGCGAAGTGAAGGGAATAGCGTACGCTCCGGTACGCCTTCCAGGTTTTCACGTGTATCTTCCAGGAATGTTTTCATGGCAGTTGCATCTTCAGCAGTGATCAGCAGTGACCGGAAAAAGGAGCTGTCAATTGCGGCCGGTATAAGGCTGAATGCAGTTCCCTTAGTTGTGTTGGCCTTATGGACCCATGTGGGAAGATAACTGAAGTTCGTCATGCGGGTGCTGTCCGACTTCTCCAGTGTCAGATCCACGAGAATGCCGCCATCCGTATATCTTTTACGCTGGTTGCTGATCATGTTCCCTTTTGAATATACCACCAGTTTGTCGCCATACAGGCGGATCGGTTGTACCACGTGTGGGTGCGAGCCGATAATGGCATCTGCGCCGTGATCAAGCAGGAATTCTGCCAGTTCCCTTTGCTGCCTGTTCTCTGTACGCTCATATTCCAGTCCCCAATGCATGAGCACGATCGTATAATCCGGTCGGGCTGTGGATGCTTTCTCCAGGTCTTGCCTGACCTGTGCTGTGTCAATGTAATTGACGATGTTCGGGGGTGTAACCCTGATCCCATTGGTACCATAAGTGTAGTTGAGGAGCGCCAACCGGATGTTGTTCTTTTCAATGATCAACGGGTATGCTGTTTTGCGCTCAGCCGGGTTGCGGAACACGCCCGTTTGAATGATGCCCAGACTGTCCAGTACGTCCAGCGTACGTTCCAGACCTGCTTTTCCACGATCGATGGCATGATTGTTGGCATTTACAAGCACGTCAAATCCTGCATCCCGGATGGCCAGGGCAAGCGCATCCGGACTCGAGAAAGCGGGATAGCCCTTGTAAGGAGGTCCTGCAAATGTCACTTCAAGATTCCCAATGGCAATGTCGGCCGAGGAGATATAAGGTTGAACATATCTGAAGCAGGAGGTATAATCGTATCTGCCGTCTCCCACCTGTCGTGCCGATTCGATCTGCGTATCGTGCCCCATGATATCACCTGCAAAGAGCAGCGTAAGCCTGGAGACTTCAGCTTCCTGGGACGCAACTGACAATGGGAGCAAAAGGAACACGAGCAAGAACAAAAATTCTTTTGACTTTTTTACTGGCACTTTTCTTTCTTTGTTTTTTCTCTCCATGGGCATATGGTGGTTCCGACACTGTCGGATCAAATTCAGCGTCAATATAACAATAATTCAACTTCCCGGGATTTTTTTCTGCTGCCTTCTGCCGGTTTCCTCCAGAACCTTCCCCAGCGGAACCTGTTGCCAGTTTCCCCCTTCGTCAGCACCACCAGGTAGAACCTTTTACAAGCTTCCTCCGGAACCGTTCCCAGCATAACCTGTCGAAAGTTTCTCCCTACGCCAGCACCACCAGGTAGAACCCTTTATCAGCTTCCTCCAGAACCGTCCCCAGCGGAACCTGTTGCCAGTTTCCCCCTTCGTCAACACAACGAGTGGAACCTTCTACCAGCTGCCTCCGGCACCGCCCCCACCAAAAGAGCCGCCGCCCCCACCGGTGAAGCCTCCAAATCCTCCTCCGCCGCCAAATCCTCCGCTACCCGAGGAGAAATTGCCAAAGCTGCCCCTGCTCCGTCCGCCCGACATCATGCCCAGGGCGATCCAGAGCGGCAGGCTGCTGCCCCGGCCACCTGCACTGTAAGCCCTGCGCCTGCGGCCAAAAATCAGGAAAAACATGATGAGCAGGAAAATGATCCCGCCAATGGCCGAACCGCTGTCTGAAGAAGCAGTTTGCTGCCTGTATTCATCGGGTGTGAATTTTCCTTCCAGCAGGGAGATCATCACATCCGTGGCGTTGTTGACACCTTCGTAATAGGCACCTTGTTTGAAAGCTGGAATGATCTCATTTTCAATGATCCGCTTGGTGATGGCATCCGGAATGAACTCCTCGAGGCCATAGCCGTTGGCAATAAAAACATCCCGGTCCTCCATGTCCAGGAGCAGGATCAGGCCGTTGTCTTTTCCCTCCTGGCCTACGCTCCATGCTTCGCCAATCATGGGTGCCAGC
Source organism: uncultured Bacteroidaceae bacterium (assembly GCA_964589155.1). Lineage (GTDB taxonomy): Bacteria > Bacteroidota > Bacteroidia > Bacteroidales > M55B112. The sequence goes on from CAZPTO010000012.1 coordinate 15,893, forward strand.
ATCGATACCGGGTACCCATCGTTCCCGGGGATGGTTACGATAAAGATCTGCGTGGAGTTATCGTATTGAAAAGCATTGAGTTTTCTGCTGAGTTGCTGTTCCTCCGCATCGCTGAAGACATTGGCATAGTCGTTTACCCAGTCTTCCGGCTGCCGGGGTACGGGCAGGTCGTCCTGCGCCAACAGGTTAACTGGAACGAATGTCAGCAGAAAAAGTATAATGATTGTCCTGGATTGCATCTGTTTTGTTTTTTGGATTTCCGAAAAATCTTGCGCCTTACTACAACTTCAGCAAAATCGTCTTGCCTGGATCAGCTTCGAAAAATGTATTAATTTTTATTTCCGAATGAGATCTCATCCGAAAGTTCGTTCTCATCGCCGGACTGGTAAGGAAAGTGCGCCTTGAGCTGTTCACCCGCCATGTCGATGCCTTTGATCAGCCCCCCGGTAAAGTTTTCCTCGCTGAAATGTGAAAGCACCTCTTTTTTGATATTGTCCCAGAAATCATCGGGCGTAACGGCATTGATTCCCGCATCCCCGATGATGGCAAACTTACGGTCCTTTATGGCAAGGTAAAAGAGTACCCCGTTGCGGAGTTCAGTCTTGTGCATCTTCAGTTTTTCAAACCAGCCGGCGGCACAATCCAGCACATCTATCTTACACCGGTTGTCCACATGAAGCCGGATCTCGCCCGAGGTGTTCAGTTCTGCCCTGGCGATGGCTTGCTTGATCTGTTCCTTCTGTTGCTTTGTAAAAAAGTTTGCTGCGATCATATTACGTAATGCTGTTTTGTTTTCTAAAATGCGACTTCGGGAACGGTTTCTGTGCCTGCTGCGGATTCAAAATATCCCCTGGCCTCGAAACCGCCTAACCCGGCAATGAAATTCCTGGGAATTCGACGTATGGCTGCATTGAACTCTTTGGCAATCTCATTGAATTTCCGGCGCTCTACGGAGATCCGGTTCTCGGTACCCTCCAATTGCGCCTGCAGCTCCAGGAAGTTTTGGTTCGCCTTTAGTTCCGGGTACCGCTCGACCGTAACCAGCAGCCTGGAAAGCGCAGAACTTAATTCACCCTGCGCGGCTTCAAATTGTGAAATGGCCGCTGGGGTCAGGTTGGACGGATCGATATTGACACTTGTGGCCTTCGCCCTGGCTTCAATAACCTGTGTAAGGGTTTCCTGCTCAAAATCGGCATACCCCTGCACCGTCGCCACCAGGTTAGGTATGAGGTCTGCACGCCGCTGGTAGGAGGTCTCCACGTTGGCCCACTGGGCATTTACATTTTCCTCCATTGTTACCAGTCCGTTATATATTCTTACTCCCCAGAGAATAAAGAGGACCACCAGGGCCACAATCACCAGTAATGTTCTTTTGTTTTTCATCAGAATATATCTTATTTATTGTGTTGTCATTGCACCGCTGAACCTTTCGTTCGGCGATGCCAAATTTCTATGCCCAATGCTGATGGTTTCAGCGATGTATTGTTTTTCCAAAAATACGAAAAGTTTTGGCCGCAAACGCCGGTTTTCGCTACTTCCGGTGAAAAATCGGTGAATTGTGGTTTTCTGAATATTTCGGAAATTTCCCGGGATCATCAACTGTGATGTTTTTAGTTACATCAATTTACACCATGTACGCCTCAATGCCGGCACCCGGGGACACAGCTATCCTTTGGGATTGAACCATGTATGAACGCGGATTGTTTACATGTTATGAAAGATTACACAGTCTTTTTCGACGATATATGTGTACTTTGCAGCCGCTCGGTTCAGTTCATTCAGAGGTATGACAGCAAGGGGCGGTTTTTTTTTGCTTCACTTGATTCGGACGCTTACAGGAAGATTACGCACCTGTTACCAGCTGGAGCACCGGAACCCGATTCGGTGATCCTCTTTATGAAGGGGAAGATCTACCTGAAGTCTTCTGCTGCTTTGCGTATCGCTGCACGATTGCGATTCCCTGTCAATTTGCTTTCAGCCGGATGGATCATCCCCCGGTTCATCAGGAATGGGCTCTATGACTGGATCGCCAGGAACCGGTACCGCTGGTTTGGGAAACGGGAAACCTGTTACATGCCGGATCCGGGACAAAAAGAGCATTTCCTGGGATAAATTATTTTCTGAATCTGGCAGCACTCCTTGCGGGGTAGCACCATGCACTGAACCATGCGATGAACCATGCACTGAACCATGTGATGAACCATGTGATGAACCATGTGATGAACCATGTGATGAACCATGTGATGAACCGTGGAATGAACCATGCAATGAACCGTGGAATGAACCATGCACTGAACCATGTGATGAACCATGTGATGAACCGCGGAATCCTATGTTGCAGAATACCCTTGGTGCACTGTGGATTTTACTAATTTTATTCTCAAAATTTACCTATCATGGATCCACAGAAGTTCAGGGAAGCAGTGCTTGAGGGTATCCCTGCTGAATTACCGGGAAAGAAAGAACGCAGTAAAGGCATCAGCCATGCCCCCATCCGCAGACAGGTATTACACAGGGAAGAAAAGATCCTGGCCCTGGAGAATGCATTGCGTTATTTTCCGCCTGCCCTTCATGCCGATCTTGCGCCGGAGTTTTTAGAAGAGCTTGAAACATACGGAAGGATCTATATGTACCGCTACAAACCTGATTATGAAATACATGCCCGCACACTGAGTGACTATCCATTCAGGTCGGAACAGGCCGGGGCGATCATGCTGATGCTTTCCAATAACCTGGATACAGCTGTGGCG
>CAZPTO010000013.1:0-18638 GCA_964589155.1 uncultured Bacteroidaceae bacterium
GATCGAGTCCTTTTTTCATTACCGGGATCCTGTCAACCACTATCTTCACCCCTTTGGATCCACGATAGGCCATCTCAGAAGCGGCACACAACACACCTCCGGCACCGACATCCTGCATGGCGCTGATCAACCCGGCTTCATTCATCTCTAAAAGACTGTCGCACAATATTTTTCCTGAATAGGGATCGGCAAGCTGGGTTTCAGGAATCAGGTGCTTCATGTTCCCGGAAAAGGGAGTGGAGGCAAAACCGGCGCCATGTACTCCACTGCCTGAAGTCTTTCTGCCAATAAGCACCACCAGGTCTCCCTTTTTCTTGAAAGAGGCAGTGATGATCCTGTCCTTTTTAACCAGTCCGACTGCCATCAGGTTGAGCAATGGATTGTATGCATAGCTGCCATGGAACAAGACTTCTCCGCCTACCACGGGTACTCCAAAACGATTCGAATAGCTTCCCAGCGCGCGGATTACTTTTTTTACATAGTCGCGCATTTCCGGCTGCTGCAGGTCGCCAAAGCGCAGGATATTCAGCTGGGCCACAGGCCTGGCCCCCATTGCCACAAGATCCCGGTGGACATTCCCCACCCCAACGGCAGCCTCACCGGGATTCACAGCAGTAGGGTGGTTGTGGGATTCCATCTTGACCACACAGGCGAGTTCCCCGTCTATATCTATTATCCCGGCATTCTCCGCTCCCGCCTTGATCCGTACATTTTCGCCATTCACAGGCAAGTCCTCGATCCACCTGACGGAGCTCTTGTAGGAAATATGTTCCGACCACATTGCAGTAAACATGTTCAGCTCGATATCATTGGGCTTCCTGCCAATCAATTTATCGATTGAATTGAGCTCATCCGTAGTGAGGAACGCTTTTATCTGCTGCTGGTGTATTTCATTCCTGGTGCTCATAATTACATTCTTTAAAACAAATATAATTTATATCGTTAAACCCTCATCATCGGGCATAGATATTTCAGCGGGACAAAAATAAAAGACACAATGAAATATGCCCGGAGGCATTTCACGGGGGACCTGTATTTTTGTTACTTTTGTTCAAACTAAAAAACGATGAGAAAGATCGCATTGGTCACAGGTGCCACTTCCGGCATTGGCAGGGCTGCTGCCCTGATCCTTGCAGAAAATGATTATAATGTAATGATCACGGGGCGGCGCACGGCACAGCTTCGGGAGACCGAACAAATGATCCTGGATACAACAAAGGCTGAGGTGTTGAAGCTGGCATTTGATGTCAGGGAACATGAACAGGTCACAAAATACCTCGGTGGCCTTGACACTGAATGGAAAAAGGTGGATGTATTGATCAATAATGCCGGGCTGGCCTCGGGGCTCAACCCTATTCATGAAGGTGAAATCGAAGACTGGGAAAAAATGATCGATACAAATATCAAGGGATTACTGTATGTTACCAGGGTCATTTCACCCGGCATGGCGGAACGCGGAACCGGGCACATTGTCAATATTGGCTCCATTGCCGGTAAGGAGGTGTATGAGAAAGGAAATGTATATTGTGCAACGAAGCATGCGGTAGATGCCCTGAACAAGGGTATGCGGACCGACCTGGCAGACTATAATATCAAGGTGACAGCCATCAACCCGGGGGCTGTTGAAACCGAATTCTCCAGGGTCAGGTTTCATGGTGATACCGAAAAGGCTGGCCAGGTATACAAGGGATTCACTCCTTTGTACGCGCAGGATATCGCCGAGGCGATCCTCTTCGCGGTAACGCGTCCTCCCCATGTGAACATCAACGATATGCTGATCATGCCCACAGCACAGGCCAACAGTTCAAAAACAGTCAAAAATTTGTAGGGTGGTCATAGACGCACATCTGCATATCGGACTGAACAGCTGGACGGAGAAACGCCTGCTGAACTACCTCGACGAACAGGGGATCGGGAAAGCATGGGTGCTGACCTGGGATGAAATGGAGCCCGTAGTACCATCCTATTATCTCCCCCTTGATATTGAAGCTGTCAGCAGGGCTTTCAGGCGTCATCCGGACCGGATCGTACCGTTCTATGCTCCCGATCCGGCAAGAAATGACTGGAAGGACCGCCTGAATGCACGACTGGATGAAGGATTTGCAGGGTGTGGTGAACTGAAGGTTGCCTACCGCTGGAATGATCCAAAAGTGATCCCGTTGCTTGAATTCCTGGATGCAAACCGGCTCCCCCTGGTTTTTCATATGGAGCAGGGGCGCAGGTTTTTCGTTCCACGCAGGGACACTGGCAGCGACTGGCTGTTCAAACGATTGATCAATGAGCGATTCAACGGCAAGGCAGCCCGGTTGATTGGGAACCTGGAGCAGAAGACGGGGTTTCTTCGGCACTACATGCAGAAAAGAATGGTCGATTTCCCCGGGTACCTGATGGATATTGAACTGCTCGGGGAAGCGATAAAAAGTTATCCAGGCATCACTTTTATCTCCCACGGACCCCATATCTGGAATCATTTCTCCGTCCCGGAAAAACCATACCTTTTTATACAGAAAGGAAGGGTGAATGGTGAAGGTGCCCTCTGGAAGCTGCTGGAGGAGCATGAGAATTTATTCTGTGATATCTCGGGATTTACATGTTTTACAGCCCTGAACCGTGACCATGATTTCAGCAGGACTTTCCTGGAACGATACCATCGCAGGATATTGTTTGGCACCGACAACTGGGAACTGGGACTCAGGGATTTCCTCGACCGGCTATCGCTGGACCAGGGGATAATGGAATACATCATGTATAAAAACGCTGCAGGGATCACCGGTACCTATTCATAATAATTCTACGGTGACCTTTTATACAAAATATCTACATTTGCTCATCTAATCACCAATCTATCCACTTATGTATACACCGGAATACTTAGAAGATTTTACAATCAGGGTTTTTGAAAAAATGGGCTGCAGCACCGAGGATGCAAAAGCTGCCACAAAAGTTTTTATCGCTGCTGAATTGAACGGTTTACCGTCACATGGCATGCTAAGGATCAAAGATTATTTCCAGTTATGGCAGGCAGGCAGGATTAATGTAAAGCCTGATGTAAGGATCGTGCATGAATCTCCCAGCACTGCAGTAGTGGATGGAGATGGCGCCATTGGAATGATCGCCGCCACGCGGTCGATGGAGATTGCCATTGAAAAGGCCAAAGTGGCCGGAACAGGCTGGGTTTCCACGCGTGGCTCAAACCATTACGGTATTGCAGGCTATTATTCCATGATGGCACTGGAGCATGACATGATCGGTATTTGTATGACCATCGCCAACCCGGTTGTCGCTCCCACCTGGTCGGTATCGCAGATGCTGGGCACCAACCCCGTCGCAGTAGCCGTGCCGGCAAAATCATACCCCCCTTTCGTGGCAGACTTTTCCACCACCCCCATTGCAAGGGGTAAGCTCGCCGTCGCAGGAAAAAAGGGAGAAAAAGTACCTTTTGGGTATGTCCAGGACAAAGACGGCGTACCCTCTGAAGATCCCGACATCATCAAGGAGGGTGGCTCCATGGTTACCCTGGGGGGCAGCTATGAACATGGCAGTCACAAAGGATATTGCATGAGTGCGATAGTCGATATTTTCTCCTGTGTACTTTCTGGTGCCAACTTCGGTCCCTTTTGTCCGCCTTCTGTGGCCTACCTGCCTGTAAAAGATGAGAAAGTCGGAGAAGGAACCGGTCATTTCTTTGGTGCCATGCGTATCGATGCCTTCCAGGAAAAAGATGCCTTTTTGTCGCAGATGGACAAATGGATCGAGACCTTCAAAAGTGCCAAACCCGCTAAGGGGCACGACCGCGTCATGATCCCCGGGGAACCTGAGCGTGAAAAACGGGAACGCATATTGAAAGAGGGGATCAATATTATTGAACCCATTCAGAAAGAGATGAAGGAGATCGCCGATCACCTGGGCGTGGAGTTCCAGGTGGGGATGTAGGAGGTCAGAGCTCGACTTTCCTGCCCGGTGTCCAGCCTGCGCCAACCGCTTCAAGTGACTCCTCTATAGATGCAATCTCCGCTTCTGCTTCGTGCAGCCGCTTTACAAGCGGTGGAAACTCCTCTTTCAGTATATTATATTGTTCCACGGCGACCTGGCTCAACCCGGCACTGTTGCTCCAGTGCTTGTACACCGCCACATTCAGTCTCCTGTTCAACGGCATTTCCATGGGTGGCAGCTCTTCCCAGCTGGCTTTAGACCGTGGTCCATGTAACCTGTAGTGCAGGTCTTCCAGCTCTCTTTGCACTTTTGTAATCCTGACCTGTAGTGAAAGGTCGGCTTCAGGTGTCCGGAGCGCGACCTGTTTCAGACTGGCAACCTTTCCCAGTTCCTCGCTCAGCCTCCGGTCCATGCCCATGAATACCCTTGAAAGTTTGGTAACCTTCTCCTGGAATGCCACGAGCGCTTCCCGGTCCTCAGCCTCCAGGGTATTCAGTATCAAAGGTTCAGCAGTAAATGCAACAGGATCCACCAGGCGGGAGATCTCTTCCCCGGCAACCAAATCCATTGAAACTTTATAGGTACCCGGCATCACCATGGTCCCTGACCTGCTCTCCGATGTGGCATCAAAATCTCCGCGCTCAAGGTCGACAGGTGAAGGATAATGATAGCGCAGGTCCCAGGTAAAACGGTCTGTTCCCTTCCCGGCCTTTTTTGTAATCCGCCGCACAGGTGTTCCGGTTGCATCGGTTATATTGAACACCAGGTAGGGAGCAACTTCAGCTGCTTCTGCACGCAGCGTCTCTCGCGTAGGCTGCGGTACAGGCTGTTTCTCCTCAAATAATTCCTGCTCCCGCGCTCTCCTGGCCTGCCGCATCGTCTCCGGAACCTCTTTCAGATGGTATGTGATCTGCGCACCAAAATCGGGATTCTCAGCAGTGTAATAGGTGGATCCCTGGCCGTATTTACTTCGTGTTTTGTGATACATTTTTGCTGACGGGATCTGAAAAATATGTGCCTGCTGGTCCTGTATCTGTCTGTTCATGGCGAGTTCCCGCAATGGGGAATAATCATCGAGGATGTAGAATCCGCGACCAAATGTGGCCACGACCAGGTCATTCTCCCGTTCCTGAATGACCATATCCCTGATGGCAATTGCAGGGATCCCTGTGCTGAGTTCCTGCCAATCCTTTCCTCCGTCAAGCGAAAAATAAACTCCGAATTCCGTTCCCGCAAATAACAATGACTGCGCCCTGTGGTCCTGTTCAAGGGTGTGCACGGTCTCATCGCCGGGAAGATTTTCTGCCAGGGAGTTCCATGTCCTTCCTTTGTCAGTACTTTTCAGCAGGTAGGGTTTGAAATCGTCGCGCTTTCGGTTATCAAAAGAGACATAGACCACATTTTCATCGAATTTATCAGCCAGGATGTCGCTGATATAGGTGTACGCGGGGACATCCTCAAACTCCATGATCTTAGTCCAGGTTTTCCCGCCATCTTCCGTAACCGAAAGCACACCATCGTCTGTTCCTGCATAGAGGAGGTCGGGATCCAGTGGTGATTCGCAGAATGAGACACCTGTGCCGAAAAGGCTGGTGGAGACATCCTTCACCACTGCATCGTAGCTCCAGTAAGTTCCCATCACAGGCCAGCTGTTGCGGTCCATCCCCGAGGTCAGGTCCCCGCTGATTACCTCCCAGTGGTCTCCCCGGTCGTCTGATCTGAATACCTTGTTGGCCATGGCATAGATTCTCCCGTTTACATGCTTACTTACCACCAATGGAGCATTCCAGTTCCATTTATAGGTATCCTCACCCTGGCGTGGCCGCGGCTTGATATCCACAGATTCCCCACTGGCCCGGTCATACCTCGTCGAGTTGCCATACTGCGCCTCGCAATACACCAGGTTCGGGAATTCTTTATCGACTCCCACCCAGAATCCATCGCCTCCGCGTATTGCTTCCCATTCTTCACTGGATACCCCGCCGCTGCTCGTGTTTTGCGAGGGTCCCATCAGGGTGTTATTGTCCTGTGTTCCTCCATACACATTATAAAAAGGGTGATCGTTATCGACATTGACCCGGTAGAATTGCGTCACTGGCAGGTTGGTTTTGAACAACCAGGTCGCCCCGGCATCAAAAGTTTCATAGACACCCCCGTCGCCACCAATCAGCAGGTGGTTCGTATTGTCAGGATCGATCCATAATGCATGGTCATCAACATGCCTTCCATCCATGCCCAGGTTGTGCCATGTTTTCCCTCCGTCGTCAGTATATTTTGAATAGGTCTCCATGGAATACACCCTGTCGACATCCAGCGGGTCACAATATATTTCATTATAGTACTGCCCGGAAGAATGGTGATCACTCATTTTCGTCCAGGAGGCCCCCCGGTCGGTGGACCGGAAAAATCCGCCTTTATCTTCTGCAGCTTCGACAATCAGGTAGACTACATTATGGTCGGCCGGAGATACTGCTATACCCATACCGCCAATATCAACAGAAGGAAGACCGCTCATGGACCTGGTCCAGGTCTCTCCTCCATCAAGGGATCTGTATACAGCAGATTCCGGACCCCCGCCAATCTTTGTATGCACATGCCTGCGTCGCTGCTCACTGGTGGCATACATCATATCAGGATTCACGGGATCGATCACCATGTTGTTGATACCCGTGTGCTCACTGATATCCAGCACCTTTTTCCAGGTCGTCCCACCATCAATGGTTTTATAGAGGCCCCTGTCGCCACCCGGACCCCATGCCGATCCTTCTGCAGCAACAAAAACCACATCTGAATTTCCAGGATGGATCACAATGGCACCAACTTGCCTTGACGCTTTCAGCCCCATATCTTCCCAGCTTTTACCTCCATCGATGGATTTGTAGATACCATCTCCGTAGCCCAGGGCACGCTGGTGGTTGTTTTCCCCGGTGCCTACCCATATGATGTTGTGATTGTTCGGATCCATGGTGACCACACCGATGGAATACACCCCCTGATCATCAAAGACAGGCGTGAAAGTAGTACCGTTGTTGGTTGTTTTCCAGACATGTCCGCAAGCCACCCCTACATACCATTCACTGGGATCTTCCCTGTTCACTGCAAAATCTGCAATGCGGCCCGAAGTCATGGCGGGGCCGATACTGCGCCATTTCAATCCTTTCCCGATAGAAAGTTCTGTCTTACCGTTCGACTGGTCCTCACCTTCCTTTTTTTTCTTCTCACCGGCTTCAAGATCCAGGGTTCCGGCTACCAGGAAAAAGAATACCAGGGGCATACAGATGTGCTGTCGCAAAATTGCAGGCAATATCAATTTCATAATACTTGTTAGATTTAGTTACTATTATTGTGATTGTGAATCCCGAAAGTACTAACCTTCGCTTAATTATCATGTGCTTTTTATGTGCTTTGTATCACATTACCGGGATTATTTTCCAGGGAAACCCTGGCTGGTCTTTCATTTCTTTGAGACGGTAGCACGTGTCCTTTCCTGCAAATCAATAAGATGCATTTTACATGATCCCTAACATATGCCGTGGGCCACTATCTGCAACAAAAACACCTGTTTTTGTGAAGGATTTGGTTAATTTTGCCTGAAATCAGAGATACATTCGTGAAATCAGAGCTCAACATTTATGAAAATCTTAAAACAACACCGGACCATACGTGCATATACAACCAGGGAGATCCCGGGAGATTTGCTTGATTCCATCCTTGAATCAGGAACCAGGGCCTCCACAACCGGTAATATGCAGGTGTACAGTGTGGTGGTGACACGGGATGAAAAAATGAAGGCACGCCTGGCGCCCTGTCATTTCAACCAATCCATGGTGCAGGAAGCGCCTGTAGTACTTACTTTTTGTGCCGATTTCAACCGGTTCAACAAATGGTGCCGGCAACGAAATGCAGAACCGGGGTATGACAATTTCCTTTCTTTCGTCACTGCTGCAATCGATGCATTGCTGGTCGCCCAGAATGTATGTGTCGCTGCTGAAGACGAAGGATTGGGAATCTGCTACCTGGGAACAACCACCTATATGGCAGCGCAAATCATCGACATCCTCGAGCTGCCACCAGGTGTGGTCCCGGTTACGACTGTCACCCTGGGCTATCCTGCTGAAAAGCCGCCCCTCAATGACAGGTTACCGCTGGACGCGATCGTCCACCAGGAAACCTACAGTGACTATTCTGAAGAGGATATTGACATGATCTATGATGAAAAGGAATCCCTCGATTCAAGCAAACAGTTTGTAGAAGAGAACGGGCTGGAAACACTCGCTCAGGTCTTTACAAAGGTGCGGTATAAAAAAGAAGACAATGTGACTTTTTCCAACAAATTATTCGAAGTGCTGCGGAAACAGGGATTCATGAACCAGTAAAAACGCGTCCAACCATTAAAAATCACCAAAAAGATACTTTTGTTCCACCAATTAACGTTATATATTGACGAAATGCTGTTTTTCGGGGTATGTAATTCGTTCAGTTGCTGTATACATCCATAATGACCGCATACCGCACATAACCAGTAATTCGCAAAAATTAAGTACCATATCGGAAGTTATCAACAGCATTTTAACTTCTGCGGTTTTTTGTATTTAATTTAATTTTATATTTGTAGCAGGTAGTCATGAATTAAAACCATCGTTATGAAAAAATTAGCAGTTATCGTCGTACTCGTATTTGCAGTTGGACTGATCATGAGTTCTTGCAACAGGGAAGTGTGTCCAGCGATGTCCGATCTGCAGGAAAATACATCTGAAGTCACCCATGCATGACATTCAGGGATAGTATGATCCCGATCATTATAACCTAAAGATTTGTCCGCCGGACAGATCTTTTTTTTTGTTTACAAAACTTCCCGGTCCGATTTTCGTTATACCTTTGTACGTTGCAAATTGATTTTGTATTCTGCGAACTGATCGAGATGAAGAAGGCATTCAACATATGCATCCTTATAGCTTTATCGGCCCTGGTAAAAGGACAGGGGATCATAAATGATCAACCGAAGATGCTGTTCAATAACGAACAAACTTTCGGTATCTTCCTGAACAGCAATGGAGTCGGGGCTGATTTCCGCTACGCCAGGCTGATTGATGTCCGGAATGACAGGATCTATGAAGCTTCGTTCGATTATGTGCGGCACCCCAAGGAGTACAAGTCCGTGGTTGCCTACAATTTCTACAACCGCAGGTTTGTGTATGGAAAAGACAACCTGTTCTGGGAACTAAAAGGCCAGATGGGCAACCAGCACGAGCTGTTCAGGAAATATGACTTTTCTTCCATTTCCATTAAGATGCATTACACCGGCGGAATTTCGCTTGGCTTCCTGAAGCCAATCTATTATGAAATCATCTCATATAATAGTGTAGGCGAGGCTGAATCCATTGAAGAAAGCAGGTTCGACCCGGGTTATCACCTGTATAATTACGGGGGCACATCAGCATTTACCAGGGGATTTGATGAATTGAAGGTTATACCCGGTCTGACTGCGAATGCAGGTTTTAGCTTTGAATACAGCGAGCGGGAGCCATTGATCCATGCACTTGAGGCCGGACTGGGTTTTACGATCTACCCGAGAAATATCAAGATCATGGCAACCGACGAAAATAACTTTTTCTTTTTCAATTTCTTCGTTGGATATCGCTTCGGAACCATGATCGACGTTAGTGAATCGGGCCGCGCCAAGTCATGGAAGGAAAGGCGCAAAGAGCGCAGGGAAGCCCAGGAGCAAATGCCCGGGACAAGGTTGCCGCCGATACCCCGGTAGTTAGCATTAACTTAACATCAAAAACGTCTTCATTTTTTTGACAACTGATTATTATTGGTTACATTTGCACTCTTCAAAAAGTAAGCATAAACTATTGTTGTTCACCTAATACTTTTTTAAATCATGGGAAAAATAAAAGTAGCCATTAATGGCTTTGGCCGAATTGGTCGAAACGTATTTAAACTTGCACTCGAAAGAGATGATCTTGTTGTTGTAGGCATCAATGACCTCACGGATAACAAAACCCTCGCTCACCTGCTGAAATATGACTCTACCCAGGGTCAGTTCCCGGGCGTATCGCACGACGACGAGAACATCATTGTAGATGGTGTAAAATATAAAGTGTCGGCAGAAAAAAATCCTGCCAGTATTCCATGGTCAGAAACACCCGATGTTGTGGTTGAATCCACCGGTGTATTCCGTTCCAAGGAAAGTCCCAAGGGCGGATATGGCGACCACCTGAAGAACGGTGCAAAGAAAGTGATCCTGACTGTTCCTTCTAAAGATGCGATTGACAATATGATCGTTCTTGGTGTGAATGACGATGCACTCAGGTCAGAGGACCAGTGTGTATCCAATGCATCATGTACCACCAACTGCCTTGCGCCGGTTGTGAAGGTATTGAACGATGCGTTTGGTGTTGAAAATGGCCTGATGACCACCATCCACTCCTACACCAATGACCAGGCGATCCTTGACCTCCCGCACAGTGACCTGCGCCGGGCAAGATCAGCCGCTGTCTCGCAGATCCCGACCACTACAGGTGCTGCCAAGGCAGTCGGAAAAGTGATCCCGGAATTGAATGGCAAACTCGACGGTATGGCTGTCAGGGTACCCACCCCGACCGGTTCCATGGTGGACCTCGTTGCCAACCTGAAGGTTGAGGTAACCAAGGAGCAGATCAACGCAGCAATGAAAAAAGCTGCTGAAGGTCCGATGAAAGGAATCCTTGCCTATACTGAGGATCCTATTGTATCTGTGGATATTATCCATGACGCGCATTCCTCAATATTTGATGCATTGTCAACCATGGTGAATGGCAAGACTGTGAAAGTAGTCTCCTGGTATGACAACGAATGGGGATATTCTGCAAGGGTTGTTGACCTGGTACCGAAGCTTTTTGCTTAAGCTTAGAAATACATCTTACTTAAAAAGACCGTCTCGAAAGGGGCGGTCTTTTTTTTTGCCTGGAAACCGTCATCAGCCAGGAGGCCATCCAGCGGGTCAATCCAACCACAATTGTGGTAATATGACTACACAGCACAAAAGAAAAAATACCTGTCCCTCTTTTTTAAATCTTTGTTTTTCTGAATATTACCATTCCTGCACAGTTTTGGCACACTATTCACACCTTACAAGGCGACAATGAATTATAATGTGCAACTCAAAAACCGAAAGGATAGAAATATATGAAATCAGGATCCATCATGATCATTACAGGCCTCTTTGGCCTCATGCTCTATGCATTTCAAGCAAACGATGAAAGCACCATGATGATCGGAAATGAACCACATGAAAAGATGATGACAGAAAAGAAAAATTTTTACAACTATGCAATATTGCCTGCCGGGAGCATTCAACCCGAAGGGTGGATCAGGGAGCAGCTGAAGCGTGACCTGAAAGATGGCTACATAGGTAGCTTCGATGAGGTACATCCAACAGTAACCCACGATGTATTTGTCAACCAGGATCGGAAAAGCCGGCGAAAATTCTCCATGCGCAAAGAGTGGTGGAGTGGTGAACATGAAGGATACTGGAAAGACGCAGTGATCCGCATGGCATTCCTGACCGGTGAGGAAGAATATATCGACCAGGCTGAAAAATGGATAGAAGAACTGGTAAATGCTGCCGGAGAAGATGGCTACATAGGAATCTACAGACCAGGAGACCGGGCAGGCAGTCGTTTCCATCATAAACGGGGCAATGGCGAGCTCTGGGTGACCAGCCGCATACTCATGGCCATGCTGGCATATTACGAATTCACCGGAAATAAAGAAGTCCTGAAAACCGCTGAAAAGGCGGCAAAATTAATCATTGAAAACTACGATAATGAGAACTATTTTGCCGTGAAATCACGCGGCGGTGGTGTAAGTCACGGTATTGGATTCTTCGAGAACCTGGAATGGCTCTACAGGATCACAGGGAAGCAGGCATACCTTGATTTCGCTGAAAAATTATACGAAGACTTCAATAGCGTTTATGTGCGTGATGATGATCTTCAAACAGATCGCCTGCTGAATGAGGATGCATTGTTTGAAAAGCATGGTGCACATATCGCCGAAGGTTTTTTTGTTCCCGAATTCATTGCAGCCATCAAAAATGCAGCAGAATATGATGAAGCAGCGGACAATGCAATTGCCAAGCTGACCAAGCATACGACACCGTCAGGCGCGATGCGCTGTGACGAGTGGATCAAGGGACGCGAGGGTGATGCAGATGAGCGATATGAATATTGTGGCATCGCGGAAATGGTGAGTCCGCTGAATAAAATAATCACCCTCTCCGGCGACCTTTTCCTGGCTGACCGGATCGAGACCCTGACCTTCAATGCCGGTCAGGGCTCCCGGTTCCCTGTATTGTCGGCACTTTCATACTTTACAAAAGACAACAGGATCAGCATCAATCACCGTGAGATCGCGCGACGGGAGAGCTACGATGCCGCGCACTTCGCAGCTGCATGCTGCGTCCTGAACGGTGCAAGGCTGATGCCCTATTTCGTGGAGGGAATGTGGATGCGTGACCTGCAGAATGATGGATTGGCAGCAGTACTATACGGTCCGAATACTCTCTCGACCAGTATACGTGGTACAAGAATAAAGATCCACGAAGAAACAGGATATCCTTTTACTGATGCGATCACCTTCCATGTTGATCCGGCAGAAGCAGTCACCTTCCCGCTTACCCTCCGCAAACCTCATGGTTGCGAAAACATAACACTGGAGATGCCTGATGGTGCAACAATGAAGGAGGAGGACGATACATTCGTGATCGAGCATCAATGGAAAAAAGGAGACCAGGTAAATATGATCCTGAACTTCAAGGTACAGCAGATCGGTCAACCTGCTTCAAAATCGGTCAAAGAAAAAGGTGTGTATGTAAAAAGAGGTGCCATCGTATATGCGTTACCATTCAAACATGACATCGTGCCTGTCAAGGAACATCATAACAGTGGGTTTTACAGGTACCGGATCACGCCGGAAAATACACAGGCATGGGAGTATCGGCTGGATCTTGACGGTCCATTTGAATTTGAGCCTGCAAAGGATGAAATAAGAGCTCCATGGGATGATCCGGCGGTGCACCTGAACGTATGGTTGGTAGATGAACAGGATACCAAAGAGCCCTTTGCACTGGTCCCCATGGGAAATACCATATTCAGAAGGGTGACTTTCAGCGTGAGTGAATAAACCAGGCTGTGAATGCCAATTCCCATGTGGAAGAGTTTTAAAACGAGCACCTGGTATTTTGTATATTTGTTAATAAACAGCAATAAAAATGAAAGAAAAGGTAAGTATTGTAATCTGCGCCTACAACGAGGAACCCACGATTGAATACGTGGTCAGGACCTGTCACGAATTCAACCCCGGGAGCGAGATCGTTGTAGTGGATGATGGTTCGGTGGACAAAACGCCTGACATCCTGGCAAAACTGAAAAAAGAATTTGACTACACACTGGTGACGCTTGAAGAAAACCAGGGAAAAAGTCATGCAATGGTGGTGGGCGTTGAACATGCCAAACGAGAGATCATCCTTTTCTGGGATGCGGATGTGACCAACATCAAAAAAACACATTTTGACCAGTTGATCGAACCCTTGGTATCGGACGATTCAGAGGCAGACATGGTCCTTGGATCTCCCTCTGAAACCCTGATCGATTACCGTGTCAATCCGTTCAAAAGCCTTACCGGTGAACGCGCCATGCGTAAAAAGGATATCGTCCCGATCCTGGAGAACATCAAGGACATCCGTTTTGGAGTAGAAACCTACATTAATCTCTATTTCCAGGCCCACGGCAAAAAGGTGAAATACACCCTCCTTGACGGACTGGAACATCCTACAAAGTATGCCAAAACCTCTTCAACCAAAGCCACACAGGAGTTTATTTCAGAAGGGAAGGAAATCGCGGTCACACTGCTCCAGAATTATGACCTGATCACAAGGAGAATTGGTAATTCTTTCGAGGAACAGGGCGTAAAAGTCAGGGATTCATTTGAAAAGCTACAGAAAGAGATCAACGAAAGGATCCAGGTGCTACTAAAAAACAATGGATAAGAAAACACTCATCCGTTCCATTCTTTTTCTGCTCATAGGTATCACCCTCTTCTGGTGGGTATTCAGGGGAACAAATTGGGACAACCTGGTGCAGGAATTCCTTAAGGTCAAATGGATCTGGATCGTTATTTCCCTTGGGCTAAATCTTTTGAGCCTGACTATCAGGGCATTCAGATGGAAAGCACTCTTCATTCCCATGCGGTACAACCCACATACCTTCAACCTGTTCCTGGGCAATGTAGTGATGGCGTTTACCAACCAGGTAATCCCCCGGGGCGGCGAGATCGCCAGGCTTGGCGTGGTCAACAAGACAGACCGGGTACCTTTTGCCAAACTATTTGGGACTGTGCTTGTGGAGCGACTTACCGACCTGGTAATCCTGGCCATGATCTTTATCGCACTGATTATATGGAAGTTTGATCTGTTCCAAAAGATACTCCAGTTACCGCAGGTGAGCCTGGGAAACCTGGACCTGCAAAAAACCCTGGTAATAGCCGGTATCGCATTATTCATCATCCTTGCCGGGATCATTGCCATCAACAGGTTCAACCTGCTTGCAAGGTTCAGGGGAAGGATCAGGCAATTCAGGGACGATGTAAAGGAAGGTTTTACCTCCCTTCGTCATGTAGAGAATAAGACACTCTATTTCAGCCTTTCAGTGGCCATATACATTACCAGTTTTTTTATGTTCTATTTCCTCTTTTTTGCCCTGCCGGCAACTTCCGGATTATCCTTTTCTGCCGCTGTATTCACATTTGGTGTTGCGACACTGGCATTCCTGCTTCCCATCCAGGCAGGACTGGGTGCCTGGCATTTTTTGGTGATACAGTGCCTTTTGCTCTTCGGGATTGAGAGTGAGACAGGAAAAGCCTTTTCTCTTATTGCCCATGCGGCGACGAACCTGGTGAATATTCCATTGGGTGCAATTGCTTTTGGGATCCTGGCTTTTCAACGCAAGAAATCAGATGCGTAATCTATGATGAATGTCTACCCGGTATCCACGAACCGCACCAGGAAACGAACGAAAGAAAAGCGAACGAAAGCGGAGCGAGCAACCGGCTAACGAACAAGAAGAGAAGCAAAGGTAGATAAGCGAACGACAGCGCGGTTTACAGGAGACAAAAAAGACCACCTCGCGGCAGTCTTCCGTCCTAGTTTCGAACTACTCAGTAGTACTCGATGATCTCAAAGGGGATCTGCATGGTCTGCTCATAATGTTGCCCCAGCTCTTCGATCGATTCATCCCCTTCTTCGAAGAACCATTTCACCAGCACTTTGTGTCCTTTCGCATGGTTCTCCTTTAAAATCCTGAGCAGCTCGAGCATGTACTTAGACGAACCGCTGTTGATGTACTCCAGCTTAATGTTCATTACCGTCTCATCAGCAGGATCATTGAAATATTCGTTCAACCAGTCGATCAGTCTTTCGAAAAACTCCCCGGGATCTTCAGGGATGGATCTCCCTTCCATATTGAGCTCGCCGGATGAAGCAATGAACTCCACCAAAGGTGAATTAAACGTTTTCTTAAGAAAAATATCCTCCATAAAAACACATCATTTATTCATGTCTCAATGCAATGATCGGATCAAGCCGGGATGCCTTCCTGGCAGGGATCACACCTGAAATGAGACCTATCACAAAACACACTGAGACGCCCAGTATGATCCAGCTCCAGGGAACAATGAATTTTGTTCCGATGGTTAAAGATACTGCATTTCCTATTAAAATTCCTAAAATTATTCCCACAATGCCGCCGATCTGACCTATTACGACGGCCTCGTAGAGGAATTGTCGCCTGATCATCTTCGACTTTGCACCGAGTGCCATCCTGGTTCCTATCTCCCTGGTTCTTTCCGTCACCGAAACAAGCATGATGTTCATCAGGCCAATGCCGGCACCCAGCAAGGTGATGATTCCGATCGCAATGGCCACTACCCGGACAATTTTCAGGTTTTCAATCAGGATCTGGGACAATTGATCGCTGCTGGTGATATTGAAATCCGTCTCATCCCGCGGATCCAGTCCCCTGACGATCCTGAATATTCCCTCGGCCTCCGAAATAGCCATATCCATCATAACAGGGTCATATGCGCGTACACTGATGTTATAATTCATATTTGGCCTGGAAAAATACTGGCGCACATTGGTATAGGGGATCAGGCAAAGCCGGTCGGATCCCATACCCATGGAAGTCCCCCTGCCCTTCAATACCCCGATCACCCGGTAACGGCCGTTGCCAATAACCAGGAACTGGTTGAGCGGATCCCCGGCTTCACTGAATGCAGCATCCGCAATATTGCTTCCAATGATTACAACTGGTTCACTATTTTGAATATCCGTTACATTGAAGTTTCTTCCCCTAGATATCTCATACCCCGCTGTAAACAGAAATCCTTCGTCCACACCGCGCACCCGCACATTGGGATTGGACTTGTAGTCATCATGCTTGATCACAGCGTTACCTGATGCCCAGGTCTGGATGGAGACCCCAGCCGGAAAAATGAATCGTTCCTTGAATTCCTTTGCCTGCCGGTAATTTATGTATTCATGGTTCTTCCTGCGATACGACTGGTTCCCGATCTGCACATTCATGCTCCTTGATTCAATGGTAAAGGTATTGGCACCCATCAGGCTGAATTGGTTTGTAAGGCTGTTCTGAATGGCATCTATGGCTGTCAGAATCCCCACCAGCGCCATGATTCCAAAGGCAATGATCAGCACGGTCAGGATCGTTCTCAGTAAGCTGGTGCGAATTGCTTTAAAGGCTATGCGCAGGTTTTCACGAAATAATACGGCGGAGTTCATTAAAAAAATATTTAGTACTAAAGGTAAGAAAAACTGAACAATCTCATTTTTCCATACGTCAAAGTATCAACAATTATTTTGTTAGGTACATTATACCTATTTTTGTACAATCATAAAAAAAAATAAACCAATGGCATTTGATCTTGACCTTATCCAGAATTACTATTCCAGACTGGCCTCGCAATTGGAAACTGTGCGTGCAACGCTCAACAGGCCTTTGAGCCTGACTGAGAAGATTTTGTATACGCATTTATTCAATAGCAAAGTGCTAAAAGATTTTCAACGTGGTGGTGATTATGTGAATTTCTCCCCTGACCGCGTAGCAATGCAGGATGCAACGGCACAAATGGCACTGCTGCAATTCATGCAGGCAGGCAAGGATAAGGTCGAAGTGCCCTCAACGGTTCATTGTGACCACCTTATCCAGGCAAAAGTGGGTGCCGACGACGACCTGAAAACAGCAATCAACACCAACAAGGAGGTATTTGATTTTCTTTCCAATGTCTCCAGCAAGTACGGCATCGGTTTCTGGAAGCCGGGCGCCGGGATCATTCACCAGGTGATCCTTGAAAACTATGCGTTCCCCGGTGGGATGATGATCGGCACAGATTCTCACACGGTGAATGCCGGGGGATTGGGAATGGTCGCTATTGGTGTCGGAGGAGCCGATGCGGTGGATGTGATGGCCGGCATGCCCTGGGAATTGAAATTTCCAAAGCTCATTGGCGTGAAACTGACCGGCAAACTGAGTGGCTGGACTTCGGCGAAAGACGTGATTCTCAAGGTTGCCGGGCTCCTTACCGTTAAAGGAGGTACCGGAAAAATACTGGAATACTTCGGTGAGGGAGCTGAAAATATATCCTGTACCGGGAAAGGTACGATCTGCAACATGGGGGCTGAAATCGGAGCTACCACTTCGCTCTTCGGGTATGATGAAAAAATGCGTGCCTACCTGCGTGGAACCGACCGCGTAGATGTAGCAGAGGAAGCCGATAGAGTTGCAACCCACCTGACAGGCGATCCCGAAGTATATGCCGATCCTGAAAAGTATTTTGATGAGGTGATCGAGATCAACCTGGACGAGCTGGAACCCCACATTAATGGCCCTTTCAGTCCGGACAAAGCCTGGCCGATCTCAGAATTTGCCGCGGCAGTGAAAGAAAATGATTACCCGCGCGATCTCGAGGTCGGACTCATCGGTTCATGTACCAACTCCTCCTACGAAGACATTACGCGTGCAGCATCGGTTGCCCAGCAGGCAGTCGACCGGGGCTTGAAAGTAGCCACCGAATTCACCATTACTCCCGGATCCGAGCAAGTACGTTACACCATCGACCGTGACGGATTGCTGGATGTATTCGGTAAGATCGGGGGTGTTGTACTGGCCAATGCATGCGGACCCTGCATCGGTCAGTGGGCACGGCACAACGCCGACAAGGAAAAGAAAAATTCCATCATCACCTCGTTTAACCGGAATTTTGCCAAGCGGAATGATGGTAATCCCAATACCCATGCGTTTGTCGCATCTCCTGAAATCGTCACCGCAATGACCATCGCAGGGGACCTGACCTTTAACCCTCTTGCGGATACACTGACCAATGAGAAAGGCGAACAGGTGAAACTCGAGGAACCCATAGGAATAGAAATGCCGGTAAAAGGATTCAGCGTGGAAGACAGTGGTTACCAGGCACCAGCAAAAGACGGATCCGGCATCAGTATCGATGTGCGACCGGACTCCAGGAGACTGCAATTGCTGGAGCCCTTTGCCCCCTGGGAAGGTGAAGACCTGACAGGAATGAAACTCCTGATCAGGGCCGAAGGAAAATGTACGACCGACCAGATTTCAATGGCCGGTCCCTGGTTG
>CAZPTO010000014.1:0-18519 GCA_964589155.1 uncultured Bacteroidaceae bacterium
TACTGGTACCAGGGATGGAATCACAGCCACACAGATGGACATTAAGGTCGAAGGACTTTCCTATGAGGTCCTTGCCCAGGCGCTGGAACAAGCAAAAAAAGGCAGACTGCATATCCTGGATGTAATGACAGAGACACTTGCAGAACCGAATGCAGAACTGAAACCGCATGCACCGCGCATTGAGCGACTGGAGATAGATAAGGAATTTATCGGTGCCATCATCGGGCCGGGAGGAAAAGTGATCCAGGAAATACAGGCTGAGACCAACACTACCATCACCATAGAAGAAGAAGGAAACAAAGGACTGGTGGACGTGTTTGCTTCCAATAAAGATTCCATTGATGCGGCCATGGCCAGGATCAAGGGGATCATTGCTGTTCCTGAAGTGGATACCGTGTATGACGGTGTGGTGAAAAGCATTCAACCCTATGGCGCTTTCGTAGAGATCCTTCCGGGGAAAGACGGACTGCTCCATATCTCCGAAATCGAATGGCGACGTTTGGAGAAAGTAGAAGAGGTGCTGAAAGAAGGTGACAAACTCCAGGTCAAACTGATTGGAATCGAGCCTGGTTCAGGAAAACTCAAGCTCTCAAGACGTGCCCTGCTACCGAAACCTGAAGGGTACACCGAACCCGAAAGAAGGGAGCGTGGTGGTAACCAACGCAGGGACAACAGGGACAGGCGTGACAATCGTGATCGCAGGGACAACCGTGATCGCAGGGATCATCGCGATAACAGGAGAGACTAACTCCCCTATCCATATAGTTAAGCCGCTTCGGACGCGTTCGTAAGCGGCTTTTTATATTTTCCCGTTTTACAGCATATAGTTTTACTTGTTCAATTTATGTTGGCTGAATATCTTTGAAAGTCGTAAAAAGGCAAAGAACCTTAAATTACTTCATTAAGACTTATAATCCCAACAACGATGAAACAGCTATTGATTTACACAATCACTATTGCTTTTGCTATGTCATGTACACCTGCTAAGGACAAACTGGAATACCCCGAAACCAGGAAGTCAGACCACGTGGACAATTACCACGGCACCGAGGTCCCCGACCCATACCGATGGCTGGAGGACGATAACTCCGAAGAGACTGAGGCCTGGGTGAAGGCGCAAAACAAGGTAACATATGCATACCTTTCCCGGATCCCATTCAGGGACGAGCTTGAAGAAAGACTCACCAAGGTATGGAATTATCCAAAGATGAGTCCGCCCGTCAAAAGGCAGGGTCTTTATTTTTACAGTTATAATTCCGGACTGCAAAATCAATCCGTGATCTACAAGATGAATAGCCTGGAGGAAGAGGGCCAGGTGTTCCTGGATCCAAATCAATTATCCGAGGACGGTACAGTGGCACTCAGTGCGTTTGCTGTTTCTCATGATGCAAGATATGCAGGTTATGGAATCTCACGAGCAGGTTCAGACTGGCAGGAGTTTTATGTACGTGACATCGAAACGGGGAAGGATCTTGATGATCAAATCAAATGGATCAAATTCTCTGGCATCTCATGGTACCGTGATGGATTTTTCTATAGTCGTTACCCGAAGCCCGCGAAGGGAGACCAGCTGACCGCTGAAAATGAAAACAACAAAGTATTCTACCATAAAGTGGGTACCCCACAGTCAGAGGACATGCTGGTGTACGAAGACCCCACACATCCCCAACGAAGTTTCAGTGTCGGGATTACAGATGATGAAAAATATGCAGTCATCACTGCCACAGAAAGCACCACAGGAAATGCCTTCGGATTTAAAAAAGTAGAAGATGATAGCTTTACCTGGCTCACAGATAAATTTGATCATAATTTCAGGGCCGTAGGCAATCAAAATGACCTCCTCTTTGTCCTTACTGATTTTGAGGCCCCAAAATACCAGCTTATCGGCATTGATCTGAATAATCCCGCCCGGGAAAACTGGAAGATTATTCTTCCGGAACAGGAGGAGGTATTACAGACTTGTTCCTTTATGGGTGGGAAACTGATCGCACAATATATGCAGGATGCACACGATGTGGTCAGGGTATATGATTCTGAAGGTAATTTCCTCCATGATGTCGGATTATCCGGGATCGGATCAGTCGGTGGGTTTGGTGGTGACAAGGAGGAAGAAATTACATTTTACACTTTTGAATCTTACGATGTCCCGCCTGTAATCTACAAATATGACATCAGGGAAAACCGTTCAGAAGTTTTTTATGAGTCCGAGGTTGACTTTGAGCAAAGTATGTACGAAACAAACCAGGTATTTTATAAAAGTAAGGACGGCACTACGGTACCCATGTTTATCGTACATAAAAAAGGCATTGAACGCAACGGCGATCATCCTACGCTCTTATCAGGATATGGTGGTTTCAACGTGTCCAGGACTCCCGGATTCAGCGCTGCCCGTGCTGTATGGCTGGAGCAGGGTGGCATATATGCTTTAGCGAATATTCGCGGTGGTGGTGAATATGGGGAAGAGTGGCACCAGGCAGGTATTGTATTCAACAAACAAAATGTGTTCGACGACTTTATTGCAGCGGCAGAATACCTGGTTGACAAAAAATATACATCACCCGACCGTCTTGGCATTCAGGGGGGGTCCAACGGCGGACTGCTCATCGGAGCAGTGATCAACCAGCGTCCGGAACTCTTTGCCGCAGCACTTCCTGCTGTTGGCGTTATGGATATGCTCAGATTTCATAAATTCACGATCGGGAGATACTGGATCGCCGATTACGGCTCCTCTGATGATCCAGAACAATTTAAGTATATTTATGAGTATTCACCCCTCCACAATATCGGTTCAGATAAAGAATATCCGGCGGTGATGGTCACAACAGCTGATCATGACGACCGCGTGGTCCCGGCCCATTCATTTAAATATATTGCCACACTGCAGGAGCGGTACCAGGGTGATGAGCCAGTGATCATCAGAATTGAAACTGATGCCGGTCATGGTGGAGGAAAACCGACATCCAAATATATTGAGGAGGTCAGAGATGAATATGCCTTCTTGTGGTACAACATGGACTACAAGCCAAATTTCTGATCGAAAAAATAATCCATTAAAAAACTTGTCCGGACCTCTTTTGTCGGGACAAGTTTTTATTTTTGTGCTCAATATTGTAAATACAGGCGTGGATTTTAATTACCTGGTCATAGAGGGAAATATAGGTGCCGGGAAAACTTCCCTGGCAACAAGACTGGCTGAGGAGTCCAATGCTAAACTCATCCTTGAACAGTTCGCGGAAAATCCATTCCTTCCCAAATTTTACAAGGAGCCTGACAGGTTCGCCTTCCCGGTGGAGCTCACTTTCCTTGCCGACCGCTATTCACAACTGAAGAATGAGATCAATCCGAGAGATCTCTTCCAAACCAAAACAATCAGCGATTATTATTTTGTCAAATCGTTGATTTTCAGTAGAAAGACCCTTAAAGACGACGAATACTCCCTGTATAAAAGACTGTTTGAAATCATCCAGCAACAATTATCAAAACCTGATATCTATATCTACCTGCATGTTACAACAGAGCGGTTGCTGGAAAATATAAAAACACGCGGCAGGAATTATGAGTCTGATATCACTGCCGCATATCTTGAAGAAATACAAAAGAGCTATTTCGATTACATCAGATCGCATCCGGAAATGACATTCCTTGTACTGGATGTAAACATGATTGACTTTGTGAATAACAATGACGATTATCAAAAAGTAAAAAGTGTTATTTTTGACCGGGATTACAAGCCAGGCATGAACATGGTAATCATGTAGAAATAGGCTGTAAACACTTATTTATTTTAATTTTATCAAAAACATTATTAAGTTTGTAGTTGAGAGAACTTTTGCGAATAACAATTTTAAATAAAAACAAATAACCAGATCGCTATGAAAAACATTAAAAACTCCGCTCTTATTATTCTTGCAGCAGCTGTTCTCAGCAGTTGTGGCGGCCTTAACAAGATGGTTAAGGAAGCCGACCAGGTGGCTTACCAGGTAACACCCGAAGTGCTTGAAATGCACGGGGGTGAGGTAGACGTTGCTGTTGAAGTAACCTATCCGGCTAAATACTTCAATAAAAAAGCCATTCTCACCCTGACACCAGTTGTCAAGTATGCAGGAGGAGAAACAGAGCTCGATCCTATTGTTGTTCAAGGTGAAGATGTCACTGAAAACAACAAGGTGATCAGTTATGACACGGGTGGAAGAGAAAAAGCATCTGACACATTTGAGTATTCAGACGAAATGATGCGTTCGGAACTGGTGGTCAGGATCACCGGTGAAGCGAAGGGGAAAACAGCTGAATTCGAAGATGTTAAATTGGCGGATGGTATTATTGTAACTCCCAATCTCGTTGAGGTGGAGCCCAAGATGATCGCATTCAGCGATAACTTCAAGAGGATCGTCCCTGATGAATATGTTACCGACATTAAGTATGTGATCAACAGGGCAGATGTCCGCAGATCAGAAATCAACAAGGAAGATGTAGAAGGAATGACTGAGTACCTGAAGAATGCAGATGCAAACGAAAGGATCGAACTTAAAAACGTGCAGATCTCAGCATATGCTTCTCCCGACGGACCTTATGATTTTAACGATAATCTATCAGAAAAACGTAAAATGTCTGCCGACAAGTACCTGGAAAGTGAAATCAGGAAATCTGATATCAGCGTTGCTGATGAATTGTTCTCCATGCTTACCACTCCTGAGGACTGGGAAGGCTTTAAAGAGCTGTTGCAGGCTTCGGACATCCAGGATAAGGAAATGATTCTGCGTGTATTGAGTATGCACTCAGATCCGCAAGTACGCGAACAGGAGATCAGGAACATTACCGAGGCTTTTGAGGAGATCAAGGAAAAGATCCTTCCTGACCTGAGAAGATCAAAGTTCACAGTCGCAGTTGAGAAAATCGGATGGAGTGATGAGGAACTGAAAGACCTCTGGAGCAATGATCCGGATAAACTGAACCTGGAAGAGCTGCTCTATACAGCTACGCTAATGGAGGACTGGAAAACAAAAGCGGATATCTACAAAAAAGCCTCCACCAAACATCCCAAATGCCTTCGTGCAATCAGTAATTACGGATGGACACAGTTCGAGCTTGGCAATATCGATGCTGCTGAAGATGCATTTATGGAAGCCAGGGAGATGAAAGACCACGACATTGTCAACAACAACCTGGGCGCAGTTGCATTGGTTAAAAATGATGTTGAAAAAGCCAACGAACTCTTCACTTCCGCACTGGGTGCTGGCGACCAGGTGAATTACAACCTCGGAATCGTAAACATCATTGAAGGTGACTATAGCAAAGCACTGAATTACTTTGGTAATGAAGCGTCTTTTAACAAGGCACTGGCCCTGTATCTGGACGGTGATGACCAGATGGGACTCAGGACTGCTGAGAACCTTTCCGACGAAAGTGCAAAGCAATACTACCTTGTTGCTGCTATCGCTGCATCACAGGACAAAGATGATGTTGCACTTGAAAACCTGAAGGTGGCAGTTTCAAAAGATGCTTCACTTAAAGAGAGGGCTCAGAAAGACCTCGAATTTGCTGATCTGTTTGAAAATGCTGAATTTAAGTCGATCGTAGAATAAGAATTTTAATCATATCCATAAAAGAGGCTGTCCTGCCGGACAGCCTCTTTTTTTATTCATGGATATAGGAATTGCAATGACCTTTTTGTTACAGCACATTGCTGGTACATTTACATGATGCATCCACACTTGCACCAGCAATTTTTTTATATTATTACCGGGTGCAAACCCCGAAATGCTCAGTGAAACTGATCATATGTCGGTTTGCTTGAAAATACTGCCTGGCTATAACTTACCCGAGATCTCCCGGATATGATAACCGGTAAGGCCATGAACCAGGGGATCCAGTTGATTCATGGTCCCGGAAAAATGAAAGATCGTGTGGCGGTGGGCCAATTCCTCCCCGGGAGCAAGGAAAGCAGCCGGCGATGAACTTTCCAGTTCATAAAAGGGCCCCAGTTGATCACCGTGCTCCAGCGGACCATCGTTGTATGCATTTACAGCATCTCCGGAAAATGGATCCTTCTTATCATTCCACTCCTGGTTCAGGTATACCGCCCCAGTATCAAGCTCGAAGGAAACATAGGTGAAAATATTATTTTCAGCATCATAACTTGCTGCCCATGGACGGGCATTCCTGCCTGAAACACCTATCTTTCCCCGTGATTTACCGTCAGCCTTCAAGAACACCATATCACTGTGCATTTGCAACCTGTCCGCTGGAATCTCCCCGAAATAGTCCGCGGTTACGGGATTTCCTGTTTCATCGCCCGGTCGGTTGTATGGAACCATGATGATGGTTTTGTCGGAGGGAACGAACATATCCAACACCCAAATGCATAGTGCGCCGGTCTCCCGTGTCCACTTAAAATCCCCCTCATTCCTGATACTGTTCAAAGTTTGGTAAGCGGTTAAGCCAACCCCCTCCGGAATAGGTGAACGGAGCATTTGCTCCGACTCAGCAGGTCCAACCAGGGAAACAATGCGTTTTATTCCAACATGAAAACGCGTTCCCTGCTTGTTCTGTATTTGCATGTGGTGCGACATCCACACTTCTTTACTATCAGCTTTGTCCAGCGTCCATGCCTCATGATCAATGGCCGCCGGGGTTTTCCAGTTGCTGAAATCAAAACTACTTCCCGGCTCAAAAAAAACTGAAAACCGGCTGCCCTCCGGTCCAATCCACATCCTGTTTTCCCCACCATAGGCATTTATCTGGGAATCCAGCTGGTCGCTTCGTATGGCTTCCTCGTTGACCCAGCCCAGGCTCAGTGCATCTTTACCACCCGTACTGCTGGTAAAAACCTTTCCCTGGTATTTGGGAGATACAATCAACATAGATTCACCGTTCCTGTCCTGCAGGAGCTGCGCATCAGGATCATGCGCAAGGATGAGTTCCAGGTCCTGCCTGAATGTCCTGTTTTCCATATTCTCAACATTTTGATTACAATCCGTGATCAGATGCACAGACAATACCGAGAGAAAAAAATAATGTATTGCTCGCATAAGTTCGGCGTTTAACTGTTATCAGCTGATCTGCCCGGACAATTTTCTAAAAAATTCCCAAATCACGATACCTGCAGATACTGAGATATTTAATGAATGCTTGGTCCCGAATTGCGGAATCTCAATACAGTGATCACTCATATCTACAATGACCTGTTCAACACCACGTATTTCATGTCCGAATATAAGGGCATATCTCTGTCCCTCCTGCACAGGGAATGATTCAAGCATGATACTTTGCTCGGCCTGTTCGATCGAACACACCACGTAATCCTCCTTTCTGAGTTCTTCAAGTGCATCTTTTGTATACTCAAAATACCTCCAGTCTACTGATTCTGTTGCCCCAAGCGCGGTTTTATGTATCTCTTTATGCGGAGGAACAGCAGTTATACCACATAAAAACACGGATTGCACCCGAAAAGCATCAGCAGTCCTGAATACCGAGCCTGTATTATTCATACTTCTGACATTGTCCAGGACAATTATAACAGGGATCTTACCGGCACTTTTAAATGCTTCAACTTCGAGTCGGTCCAATTCCTCATTCAAAAGCTTTCTCATAAGATTGCTTTTTACGAAAATACTGAATATAATTCGCAGTATCCCGGAAAAAAAACAATAATTTTGTTACAAAGAACGATAATAAATCTACCATGAATATCCACGAACACCAGGGAAAAGAAATATTAAAGCAGTTTGGCGTCAGTGTGCCACTGGGTTTTGTAGCCAATACTCCCGAAGAGGCAGTTGAAGTAGCCCGAAAAATCAATGAGACAACCGGTGCAGACACATTTGCAGTGAAGGCACAGATCCATGCTGGTGGACGTGGAAAAGGTGGTGGCGTTAAGATTGCAAAGAGCATCGAGGAGGTAAAAGAACATGCTGCTTCGATTCTTGGAATGACCCTGGTTACGCATCAGACCGGTCCCGAAGGCAAACTGGTCCGCAAGGTCTTGATAGAGCAGGGAATCTTTTACCCTGGTGAATCCGACCCGGAGGAATTTTATATGAGTGTTCTGCTGGACAGGGGGTCCGGGCGCAATATTATCATGTATTCCACCGAAGGAGGTATGGACATCGAATCCGTGGCTGAGAAAACCCCGCACCTGATCTTTAAGGAAGAGATCGATCCGGCCGTTGGAATCCAGCCCTTCCAGGCCAGGAGGATTGCATTCAACCTTGGCGTGAGCGGAAATGCATTCAAACAAATGGTGAAATTTGTGATCAGCCTCTACAAAGCTTATGAAGGATCTGATGCTTCGCTTTTTGAAATCAATCCATTGTTTAAAACCTCTGATAATCTTATT
Organism: uncultured Bacteroidaceae bacterium; assembly: GCA_964589155.1. Classification (GTDB taxonomy): domain Bacteria; phylum Bacteroidota; class Bacteroidia; order Bacteroidales; genus M55B112. Next base: position 8,336 of record CAZPTO010000014.1, read on the forward strand.
ATGGCAGCAGATGCCAAGGTAAATATTGACGACAATGCCTTATACCGTCATCCCGACTATGCAGCAATGAGGGATATCCATGAAGAGGATCCTACAGAAGTGGAAGCAGGAGAATTCAACCTGAATTTTATCAAACTGGACGGTAACGTGGGCTGTATGGTCAATGGTGCCGGACTGGCCATGGCCACTATGGATATTATCAAGCTTTCCGGAGGAAAACCGGCCAATTTCCTGGATGTTGGTGGAACTGCCAATGCAGAGACCGTTGAAGCCGGTTTCAGGATCATCCTGAAAGATGAAAATGTTAAAGCGATCCTGATCAACATTTTCGGCGGGATTGTCAGGTGCGACCGCGTTGCACAGGGAGTCGTTGATGCATACAAATCCATCGGAAACATTCCGATACCGGTAATCGTGCGGTTGCAGGGTACCAATGCTGAAGAAGCAAAGGTGCTTATTGATGATTCCGGCCTGGCAGTACATTCTGCCATCAGCCTGCAGGAAGCTGCAAATAAAGTGAAGGAATTGGTTTGACCCAGGGTCATCAATAATTGTTCAACCGGAATTAATTATACCTGATTATAAAAGACTGGTATTTTTGTCAGACAAGTGACGCCCTGGAGAGCAACGCTTCCATCTGGTCGCGATAACCGATCGCCTTTTGACGTGCGGAAATCTCAAACCTGCTGGTAACATCGGCGTAGATGATGGACCTGCTCACATTTACCAGTAGTCCACACTGATCGTTGTGGCCCGCTTGAAAGACCTCTTCCAGGTCCCCCCCCTGGGCACCGATACCCGGAACAAGTAGAAAGTGATCCGGTATAATTTTACGAATCTGCTGCATCAAAACGGCTTTCGTTGCACCAACCACGAACATAGTATTGTCTGTATTCCCCCAGGTCTTAGCTGTACTAATTACCTTTTCAAAAAGGAACCGGTCCTCCGCTGTCCTGATCTGTTGAAAGTCCTGCGAACCTGCATTGGATGTAAGTCCAAGGATAATACTCCATTTATTCCTGAAATCGAGATAAGGCTGAATGCTGTCGCGACCCATATAAGGAGAAAGGGTCACAGCATCAAAATCCAGGTTCCGGAAAAATGCATTTGCATACATGCCCGAGGTGTTCCCGATATCGCCGCGCTTGGCATCTGCGATAATAAAAATATCAGGAAAATTATTCCTGATGTAATTCACTGTCATTTCAAGGCTGATCCATCCTGCTGCACCCATGGTTTCATAGAAGGCAAGGTTTGGCTTGTAGGCCACCACCAGGTCCTCTGTAGCATTGATGATGCGCTTGTTGAATTCAAAAATAGGATACTCTTTCTCAAGCAATACTTTGGGAATCTTATTAAAATCCGTATCCAGGCCAATACACAGGAAACTGGTCTTCTTCTTGATATTCTGGAATAATTCAGCTGCAGTCATGACATACAATTAGTTTTCTACATACCACTCTCTTTGAGCTTTTCTGCATTCTCCGCCATCTGGAGTTTCTCAATGATTTCGCTAATATCCCCATCGATGATCGAAGAGAGGTTATACAGTGTAAGGTTGATCCTGTGATCTGTTACTCTGCCCTGCGGATAATTATAGGTCCTGATCTTTGCAGACCGGTCACCCGAAGCGACCATGGTTTTTCTCTTGCCAGCGATTTCCTCCATGCGCTTCTGATATTCCAAATTATAGAGCCTGGAACGCAACTCTTTCATTGCTTTATCAAGATTCTTGAGTTGCGATTTTTCATCCTGACAGGTCACAACGATTCCGGTAGGGATATGTGTGAGCCTGATGGCAGAATAAGTTGTATTCACCGATTGTCCACCGGGTCCCGAAGAGCAATAGGTGTCTTTGCGGATATCCTCCTGCTTTACCTCCACCTCAAAATCTTCCGCTTCGGGCAGCACGGCAACAGTAGCGGCAGAGGTATGTACGCGTCCCTGCGTCTCCGTCTGGGGAACACGCTGAACGCGGTGCACTCCTGATTCATATTTCATAATGCCATATACACCTCCGCCGGAAATAGACATAATGATCTCCTTGTATCCACCTACAGTCCCTTCTGTAAAGCTGGTGGTTTCCACTTTCCATTTTTGTGATTCGGCATATTTCAGGTACATCCTGTAAAGGTCACCGGCAAATATGCTGGCTTCGTCCCCTCCTGTACCCGCACGAATTTCTACGATCGCATCTTTTTCATCCTCAGGATCATTCGGAACCAGGAGCAATTTGATCTTATCTTCGAGCGGAACGCGTTGTGCATTCAATATTTCAAGCTCCTCCTTTGCCATCTCCCGCATCTCGCTGTCAGACTCTTCAGCAATTATCTCCCTGGCGCTTTCTATATTACTTAACAGGTTCTTATAATTCTTATATGCCTCAACCACAGGTTCAAGCTGACTGTACTCCTTATTTAACCTGACATATCTCTTCATGTCCGAGATAATATCGGGTTGTGTGATCAGCTTGCCTACTTCCTCGAATCTGGAAGCCACGCCCTCGAGCTTATTCAATATGCTATTTTCATTCATTTCAATCGACGGTTAATATTCGTATACTCCCCTGCTGGTCCTGATCGTAAGCTTTTTACTGTCAGAATCCTCCACATATCCAATAACCTTTGCATCCACATTGAATCCTTCAGAGATTTGAACGATATCCTGGGCAGTCCCAGCATCGGTATAAATCTCAAAACGATGTCCCATGTTAAATACCTGGTACATCTCCCTCCAATCTGTTCCCGACTCCTCCTGGATCATTTTGAAAAGGGGGGGTACCTCGAAGAGATTGTCCTTGACAATGTGCACATGGTTGGAAAAATGAAGCACCTTGGTCTGTGCACCACCGGAGCAATGGATCATGCCATGAATGGAACCACGATGTGATGCGAGCACAGCAGCGACCACGGGTGCATAGGTTCTTGTAGGGGAAAGCACCAGTTTGCCGGCATCCACTCCTAGCGCTTCGATTTGGTCTGTCAACCGGTAAGATCCGCTGTATATCAATGTTTCGGGGACTTGTGGATCAAATCCTTCCGGGTATTTGTCTGCCAGGTAGTGAGAAAAAACATCATGCCGGGCAGAAGTAAGGCCGTTACTTCCCATGCCACCATTATATGCATCCTCGTAAGAAGCCTTTCCACTGGATGACAGGCCGACAATTACATCTCCGGGTCGTATTTGGTTCTCAATAATATCTTTCCTCCTGACCCGTGCAGTGACAGTAGAGTAGACAATAATGGTACGCACAAGGTCCCCTACATCAGCAGTCTCTCCACCACTTGAATATATGGAAATCCCAAGTTCGCGCAGCGCAGCCAACACCTCCTCTGTTCCGGCGATAATCGCAGAGATCACCTCACCTGGAATATTTAATTTATTACGGCCAATGGTAGAACTGAGCACAATGTTTTCTGTAATGCCAACGCAGAGCATATCATCCAGGTTCATTACAATGGCATCCTGGGCAATCCCTTTCCATACCGACAAATCACCAGTCTCCTTCCAGTAAAGGTAAGCGAGGGATGACTTGGTTCCGGCACCATCTGCATGCATCACCACGCAATAATCCGAATCATTGGACAGCAGGTCGGGAATAACTTTACAGAAAGCGTTGGGAAACAATCCTTTATCAATATCCTTCAATGCTTTGTGCACATCTTCCTTTGAAGAGGATACACCACGTGCCATATATCTGGAAGAAGATCCCATGCCTGTTTTTATAATTGCTTGCAAAAGTACAAAATAATTGCCGAACGGGGGTATTGTAGCGGCTTGAACCGCAGATAGGGCTTAATGTCACCAAATCCACAGGTTATTCAGTTGCCCGGTCATAGTGAACGCATGCTACAATCATACCGAACGCATACTGAAAGCCAGGCGACAGCATACTGAAAGCCAGGCGACAGCATTCCCTGGAAGTCGGCGTCAGGCAATGACCTGCGGAATCATTGCGCAACCTAATTTTGCGGAATATAGTCCGTGGATAGCACCTTGAACTCCGTTCTTCGATTGATCTGGTGTGCCTGCTCCTGCTGTTCGACGGGTAATTGGTTGATATAGCTTTCCGTGAGTACATCCCCGGGTTCGAGGAAATCATAAGATTCCAGGATTTTTTCATCGACAACTTTCGGTTGCGACTCACCGTATCCCCGTGCTTGCAGCCTGTCTGGAGCAATCCCTTTGGAAATGAGATAATCCACAACAGATTGTGCGCGTTTCTGAGATAATTCGAGGTTATCTGCAGGCGTGCCCCGTGAGTCAGTATGTGACATCAGTTCGATGGTCACATTCGGGTTATCATTTAAAGTTTCAACAAGATTATCAAGTGAGACCATCGACTCCGGCCGCAGGTCCCATTTTGCAAAGTCGTAGAAAATATTGGGCAGTTCGATCACCCGTTCTGTAGAGGAAAGATAGATTGTCACATCAAATTCCTTACTTTGCTCGAGTCCCTTGGTTGATTCACGGGCCTTTCCTCTCAGATAACCCTCTTTGCCTGCAATAAATACATAATCTGTGGAAGGTTTCAGCATGAACCTGAACGCTCCTTCTTCACCCGTAGTGGATTCAATCGTAATGCCATCGCTCCCCACAGTTGTCACTTTAGCACCGCTCAATATATTATTGTTCCTGTCATCACGTACTGTTCCGTTCACTGCGAACTCCAGTGGCGGCAGCACAAAAGAAAAAATATCGTCATTGCCTCTTCCTCGCCGGCTTGAACTGAAAAAACCGCGTTCTGATTCCGCTTCAAATGCAATACCAAAATCATCCTCAACTGAATTGATTGGTGGGCGCATGTTCTCCACTATCCAGTTTCCGAGTTCATCTTTTTTTGCCTTATAAATATCCAATCCTCCCATGCCGATCCTACTATCGGAACTAAAATAGAGTGTTCCGTCGGCATGCACAAATGGGAACATTTCATCGCCGGGGGTATTGATTTCTTCGCCAAGGTTGACAGGTTGTCCCCATGCTCCGCCCTCTTGTGTTACGACCCAGATATCATTTTCTCCGATTCCTCCGGGCATATCTGATACAAAATACAGGGTTTGGCCATCAGGGGATATTGCAGGATGTGCGGAAGTGATGCTGTCACCAATAAGATCGAGCGGTTCCGGTTCACTCCATTCGGTCCCGGATTTTTTAGAAGTATATATTTGACATGCAACCTGCTCATTCTTACCCATTTTACAGCGCGTCATATATAACGTTGAAAAGTCTTCCGTAAAGCTGACAGCTCCGTCTTCAAACTCCGAATTAAGCGGTTCAACAGGCACTGGAACACTCCATTTTCCCTTCCGGTCCATCGTCGAAGAGTAAATATCCGCAAAACTCTCTCCTGTAGCACCGTGAACTGCCTTGCCTTCTGAATCCTCCCGGGTGGACGTAATCATAACCTCCATGTAATCTCCATTGGCATAGGCCGGACTCCAGTCGCGGTCAAATGAATTGAAATACCGCATGTTTTCAACAATATAACCGGTAGGATTACTCATCCATTCCTGCGCGACACGTGCAGATTCCACTCCCCAGTCACCACGTGGATCATCAGGCACAAGATCGTTGTAGATCGTAAATTGCTCCTCTGCCTCCTCAAATCTTTCATAACGCATAAGCGACTGTCCATACCTGAGATATAAACCCGGATCCTGGTAGTCCTGTTGTAAAGCTTTTCTATACCAGAGGGCTGCCTGCCTTGGCTGACCTGTTATCCGGTAACATTCAGCGATCTTGAAAATGATCCCGGCCCGCCGGTCCTTATCAGAAATTTTGCTGTAGGCCCGTTTAAACAAATCGATGGCTTCATAGTATTCACCCGCTTCAAAAGCTGCATTGGCCCTGGAGTCCCGCTCTTTTCGTTGCCCTTCGACCGGTTGTATTGCAGAGATCAATCCAATCAATACCAGTAAAATAATTCCCTTATGCATCATTCATTCATTGATTACAAACATTCAATATACGCTAAAATTACTGCTTTTTCGCATATAATAAAACGAACATATCCACCGGTTCGTGTATTCATTACGAATTATTTACCGGTAGCATTATATCATGCAGTTGTATTAGCCAAAAGATGATGGCATCGAAATTCATGCAGCAGCGAGGAAAAAAAATTCTATTTTAAACCTTGCGCCTCCATAACCACTTTTAAAACTGGATCAGTTACTGAACAGCAATTCCCTGTATTTGGGCAATGGCCACATTTCGTCATCCACAATTAGCTCCAGCTTATCAATGTGATACCTGATCTGATCGAGAAATGAAAAAACACTATTGGAATATGCTTTGGCCTTCAGTTCTGCAGATTCTATCTTATTCGCAGCTTTACGGGCATCAACCATATCATTCACAAGGGATTTGATCTTGGTTATCCGCTCTGAGATTTCCCTGATGAGTTCCACCCTGTTTCCAGAAAGTTGCGCATATTCATCACCATACAGATCCTTCAGCAGGGATACATTCTCCATCAGGACATTCTGATACTTAACAGCTGTTGGCACAATATGGTTAATTGCCAAATCACCGAGCACACGTGCTTCAATCTGGATTTTCATGATATAATTCTCATACATCACCTCCACACGTGCTTCCAACTCATGTTCTCCAAGTATGCCCTTGGATGTGAACAACTTCTTGGTGGAATCACTCAGGAATGCAGAGATGGACTCAGGGATATCTGTGATATTTGTCAGTCCCCGCCTTTTCGCCTCCTTGACCCATTCCTCACTGTAGTTGTCTCCCTCAAAACGAATTGGTTTAGATGCAATAATCAATTCCCGCAGCACCTGGAATATGGCTTCATCCTTTTTAACCCCTTTGCCGATCAGCTTCTCAACTGCTGTATGGAATTCCGTGAGCTGTGCGGCAACAGCTGCATTTAGCACTGCCATTGGAGTAGCACTGTTGGCACTGCCACCGACAGCCCTGAACTCAAAACGGTTCCCGGTAAAGGCAAAAGGCGAGGTCCGGTTGCGATCGGTATTATCCAGCAATATTTCAGGGATCTTTCCCAGATCGAGTTTAAGTTCTGTTTTTTCATCCGGTGTCATTTTGCGATTGGTCACCTGTTCCTCAATCTGGTCCAGCATTTTTGAAACTTCTGCACCAAGGAAGCAAGATAATATTGCTGGTGGTGCCTCATTGGCTCCAAGCCTGTGTTGATTGGTAGCTGTCAGGATACTGGCGCGCAACAGGTCCTGGTGGTCATAAACCGCCTTGATGGTGTTCACAATAAAGGTAAGGAACTGAAGGTTAGACTTTGGATTTTTCCCGGGAGAATGCAGTACTACCCCCGTATCAGTGGAAAGTGACCAGTTGTTATGCTTTCCTGAACCATTGATATCTTTAAAAGGCTTCTCATGGAAGAGCACCCTGAACCCATGGTGCCTGGAGATTTTCTTCATCAGTTCCATGGTTAACACATTCTGATCCACAGCAAGATTACACTCACTGAAAATGGGTGCAAGTTCATATTGGTTGGGCGCCACCTCGTTGTGCCTGGTCTTAATGGGTATCCCCAGCTTGAGTGCTTCAAATTCAAGCTCCTTCATGAAGGCACTGACCCGCTCGGGAATAGATCCGAAATAGTGATCATCCAACTGTTGGTCTTTAGCCGAAGCATGCCCCATCAGCGTCCTACCTGTAAGGGCAAGATCAGGCCTGGCATAATACAGTGCCTCATCGACAAGGAAGAACTCCTGTTCCCATCCAAGATTGGCACGCACACTTCCTACATTCTTATCGAAATACTGGCACACCTGTGTAGCAGCTTTGTCAATCTCATTCAATGCCCTGAGAAGTGGTGTTTTATGATCCAGCGCCTCACCGGTGTAGGAAATGAAGATTGTTGGGATACTGAGTGTATCTCCAATCACAAATGCAGGGGATGTTGGATCCCAGGCAGTATATCCCCTGGCCTCAAATGTATTACGCAATCCTCCACTGGGGAATGAAGAAGCGTCAGGCTCCTGCTGGGCAAGCGCTTTTCCTGAAAATGATTCCACAACACTGCCGTTATTCGTGTATTCAAGGAAAGAATCATGTTTTTCCGCCGTTCCCCCGGTCAGCGGCTGGAACCAGTGTGTGTAATGTGTGGCCCCCAGCTCCACAGCCCAGGCTTTCATGCCAATAGCTACTGCATCAGCCATTTTTCTGTCGATCGGTATTCCCTTCGATATCGCTCTTCGCACATGCTCATAGGCATCACGAGAAAGGTAATTCTGCATCTTATGATCATCAAAAACATTCTTTCCGAAATAATCTGATATCTCTTTTGATGGGGGGGTAACATGCACAGGTTTCCTGTGATTCACTGTTTCAAGGGATGAAAAACGTATCAATGCCATAATATTTCCTAATAAATTTTGGCGCAAGTTACATATATTTAACGTTATTAAAAAAGCACCCCTGTTTTTTTACGGGGTGTATTTAAAAAAGGGGTGTTTGCCGTTACAAACACCCCCTGGTATATAAAAATTGATAAACTTGATCAGATTCCCTCTGCACTTTTTACGGATGTCACAATTACAGATGCCACTTTATAAGGATCTGCATTTGATGCAGGTCGCCTGTCTTCTAGACGTCCTTTCCATCCTGCCTCAATGGTAGAAATGGGAATCCTTATAGAAGCACCGCGGTCAGAAACACCATATGAGAACTTATCAATAGATTGTGTCTCGTGCGCGCCTGTCAACCGCTCGTCATTATCAGCTCCGTATACATCGATGTGTTCTTTAATGTGCTTTCCGAATTCTTCACAGATAGAGGTAAATAATTCTTCTCCACCCTGTTCGCGCATTGCCCCGTTTGAGAAATTAGCATGCATTCCGGATCCATTCCAGTCTCCTTTTACCGGTTTCGGATGGATATTAATGCGCACACCATACTTTTCTCCTACGCGCTCGGCAAGGTACCTGGCAACCCAGACCTGGTCACCCGAAGCTTTTGCTCCTTTCGCAAAGATCTGATATTCCCACTGTCCTTTCATCACTTCGGCATTAACCCCTTCAATATTCAGACCAGCTTCAATACAGGCGTCCAAATGCTCCTCCACGATATTACGGCCAATATTGAACTCAGCACCAACTGAACAATAGAAAGGTCCCTGGGGAGGAGGATAGTATCCAGGCGCAGGAAAACCCAGTGGCGAATGGTGTTCAAGGTCCCATAGCACATATTCCTGCTCAAAACCAAACCAGAAATCATCATCATCATCGTCTATGGTTGCCCTCCCATTTGACTCATGGGGCGTTCCATCAGCATTCATTACTTCGGTCATCACCAGGTAACCATTTTTTCTTTGGGGATCAGCACAAACAAAAACAGGCTTTAGTACACAGTCGGAACTGTTTCCGGATGCTTGCTGCGTTGAGGATCCATCAAACGACCACAGGGGTGCATCCTCAACTTTACCACTGAATCCTTCTACAACCAGCGTTTTACTTCTCATCATCTGGGTGGGCTTGTATCCATCCAGCCAGACATACTCTAATTTTGATTTCATAAGATTGCTTGTTTATTATGATTAGAATTCTTTACTAAATTATTATTTTTTTAATCTTACCCCTATTATAAAAGGGGGTTAAATATTTTTTTCGCTTTTTCCGCTACAAATGTATTAATTATATTTTTATATTTAATAATAATTTTGAAACTTTTTTGATAATATTTATTTATTGTTTTGTTTCTATTTGATTGTTTTATTCCCTTTTTACTTACTATTTATAACTTTATATAATTTTATCTTATATTTTCATTTATTTATTTTACTATGTTATAAATGGGGGTGTGTATAATTTTATTAATAATTATAGTTGTTTTCTGGATGAGATACATTATCAACATCGAAGTCACAAACCAGCGCACTGTAGCAAGCTGATTTATATATTTCCGGTATGCTGATTGAATGAAGAACGCCCTGATTAAAGAAGTCAGAAAAGCAGGACTTGAAAAAAATAACCGCAACAAGGGCAAGCCATGCTGCGGTTATTCGACAAGTTGATTTGATCCTGTGATATGAAAAACTTAATCAGGACCTGTCATTTGAATGACGATATCATGTCATCTCCGAGAAATATTTATAAAAATATGGAATGGTTTCTATGCCTTTGAAGAAATTTTCCAGTGGGTAGTTTTCATTCGGGGAATGAATGGCATCCGATTCGAGTCCAAAGCCG
>CAZPTO010000015.1:0-11094 GCA_964589155.1 uncultured Bacteroidaceae bacterium
ACCGATGATCACCGAGAAAGCATTGAACAGGATACCCCTCCCGGTGGTGGTCAGGGTAGTGATCACTGCTTCCTTGCGTGGCCTGTGTTGTTGTCTCTCCTCCTTATAGCGCCAGAGGAAATGGATGGTGTAGTCGACCCCCACACCAATCATAACAGAAGAAAGCAGTGCAGTGGCGGCATCCAGGCGCACCCCGGTTAATCCCATGATCCCGAACAGCACCACGATGGAGATTCCCAGGGGTATGATACTGATCAGTCCTGCCTTCAAAGACCTGAAGATCAATGAGAGGATGATAAAAACGATCAGCAGGGCAATGCTGAGCGAATAAAACTGTCCCCTCACCACCTGGTTGGCGAACTGACTACGCACGAACCCATAGCCTCCTATGGCCGCAACAGCGGGATCATCCTCCGTCATGTTCCTGATCTTCCCGATGATCCTGTTGACCTCCTTATTTCCGACACTGTTGATGCGGATGATCATATGTGCATATTCGTAGTTAAAATCCACCAGCTGGTCGAGGTTTTCCGGATCGCCGTTCATGTTGTAAAGCGCCATGTATTGTGCAACGGCATTCCTGGAAGGGGGGATCCTGTCGTACATTTCCTCACCCGGATCATACAGTGCTTTACTGATCTCCCTGATCACATCCGGAAAGGACATTACAAGGTCGATCTCCGGTTCTTCCAGGAGATCCTGTTCATAGTCATCGATCCGTTGCAGCAGTTTCGGATTGAGCATATCTCCATGGAACATGATGGAAAGGTTTTCGGAACCGCCGTAGTGGGCATTGATCAGCCTGGAAGCCTGTTTCACCGGGTGTTTTTCGGGAAAGAAATTCTCTTCGTTGGAGTCTACTTTCAGAAAGAAAATGCCTGTACCAATGACCAGGGTTACCACTATTGTGATGACGGGGATGCGCCGCTGGCGCCGGATGATATAATAGGAGAGCCTGTTCAGCAGGTTTCTTTTGACGGATTTTTTCTTCTCCAGGTTTTTAACAGGATGAGAAGGTTTCATAAAGGAAAGCACCGCAGGAAGCAGGAAGATGCTGTACAGGAGTGCAGCGATGATCCCGATACCTGCGATCACAGCCATCTGCCTTGCTGGTATCATGGTATGTGCAAGCAGCGCAGCGATCCCCGCAATGGTGGTGAGTCCCGTGATCAGGATGGGTTTCCATAGTTTCCGGGCGATCAATGCGGACATTTCCTTCATTGTCATGCCATTTTCCGTTGCATTGATCTCCTGGTACTTGGCGACCATGTGAATCCCGTAATCATTGGCGATGGCGATGAGCATGATCGGAACCAGCAGGCTGATAAAATAGAACTTCCAGCCGATCATCGGGATCAGTGCCAGTGCAAGTACGGATGAGAGCAGCACTACCATGAAGGGCAGCAGCACGCCGCGCCATTCCCTGAAAACAAAAAAGAGAAAGATGATCATCATCAGCAATGCAATGGGTACCAATATCAACGCATCGCGTTTGATGTCCTTATTCATTTGTTGTCGCAGGTAGGGGAGCCCCCCGAAATGTACCGTCTCGTCTCCGGGAAATTCCACCAGTACCCTGTTGATGCCGGCAAAGACGGTATCTTCATCCGCGTTGTCGGACAGTGCTGCAATAATGGCTGTAGATCCCAGGTCTTCAGCCACTACGATATTTTTCACCAGGTCGTTTCCCAAAAGCCTGGCTTCCAGTTCCTCCAGGCCTTTTTTATCTTCAGGAATTTTCTGTATGGCAGGTTCCACGATCATGGCACCGTCCTGTCCATATATATAATTTGCACTGAACACGGAGGTGGTTTTCCGGATCCCCTTTACCCTGTTGAGATGCCGGTCGACCTGCCTGACACGCATAAGGCTTGCGGGATTAACGATGTCTTCTTTTTCAAACAGGATCATGATGAGGTCCTGGTTTCCAAAATTCTCCTCGATGCGGTCAGTTGCGACCATCGATTCCATTTTCGATGGAAAATAGCTTTTGAGGTCCGATTCGACCGAAATTTCTGACAAAAAGCCAGCCACACCCAGGGTGACAGCGATGGATGCTGCTATGATCAGCCACCGGTATTTAATAATGTTATGCATCTATAAAAAATTTTCTGTTGTATATGAATCCGTTTTCTTCTTGGAGTACATATGTATATGGTTCATATTCATAGTTAATGCGTTAATAAGTCAGTACCTGTCATGCGTTCAGAATTTTAATTGTACTTGCAGGAATCCTGCGTTTAGCGACGGGGCGACCATATCATACAGCGATCCGTCTTTTCCTTTCAGGATGTAAGCTCCGAATCCGGCGCTTAAGCCATCTGTGATCATGAACTTCACTTCGGGCATCAATGTGAGTTCCCCGGTGGTGAAGTTGTACATGCCTGGAATTTTAAAGCTCACCAGGTCATGGAACATGGAGATATCAGCGATTGCATAGACGGCATGCATCCACTCATCCCGCTGGTATTCATACAACCTGTTGAATCCTGTCACCTGTGTTTCCACGTAGTTGGCAAGAATGGCAGGATCCGCAGGCGTCTCTGGCGGAAGCAGTTCACTGATCGGCGGGAAGGGTCCGCTGAAAAACGCAGTTTCCACGGGTGTTGGTTCAAATTCAAAAATGTATTTCCCGTAATACCCGGCAATCAGCGATACGTTGCTGCCCGATTGCTCAATCTCCAGGGTATAGCCAAGTTCAGTGAATGGTGCAGCGTCAAGGGTATCTTCAATGGCATCCAGCCACCCGATCTCTGTCCTGATAAGGTAGCTGCCTGCGGGAACAGTAATATTCAGTCCTGCTGAATGTACCCTAACCGGCTGCTGGCCCAGGATGAGCTGCTTCGGGGCCAGGGTGAAAGTGTCCACGGCAATTGTTTCGGTGGAGAGGACCGGTGTATTCCTGAACCCGTTGTAGTAGGAAAGCTGCAGGTCGAGCACTCCCGACCGCAGGTCATACCGGAAACCAAACCCGCTATCGGTGAATTTCTGATGTGTGCTGGTAAAAGGGAGGATTTCCATATATGCGGGCATGTCAAAAGGCGCGGTCAGCAACACAGAGGGGCGGTAGTCTGGCAGCCAGAGAAATTCCAGCCTGGAGGCATTGCTGATCGACAACGTGGTATTCAGAGCCCAGGTGCCAAGGCGCTGCTCATCCGGATCCGGTGATCTGAAAACGGGATCAACGGGTGAGAAACGATCCGATGGATTGATGAACCCGGATGCACCCCAGCTGAGGATTTGTTTCCCGGCCCTGAGTGTTACCGGTCCCAGGAACAGGTCGGCATAGGCCTCGCGCAGTTCAACACTTCTGATCTGCGATCCGAATTCCTGCCCGTAACGGAACCTGAGATCGGCAAATGCTTTGCCAAATCCTCCCGCCGGTATTCCGATGCCCAGGTTAAGCTGACTGTAGATACTCTGAAGGTAAGGCTGATCTTCCTCATTATTATATCCTGTGTAAACGACACTTTTCAAACCGCCCTGAAATTCATGCGTATCGCTTTCCTCGTTCCCGGTTGTTTCCAGGGCCGATTCGAACAGACCCTGGGCTGATATATATAATGGTGTGACCATGCACAACAATATGCTCAGGATTATAAATCGCATAAGTTGATTCTTTTTGTGTGAAATTAGTTGGAATGCATATTTTAATCGCCCGGACCGCTCAGCATGGACAGGTCCCGGAAAATTTTCTGGTTCACGCTTAGCGGTCCGGACTGCTCCAACGGGAAGGTTAATGGTAAACATTAAATAATAATGATCGCAGTATAGCTGTACGTGATCTGTTGATTTTGTGTAAGTTTACGACCTGAAAACGGATTGTCTTATTATTATGGCAAGCCTGACTGAAGATTTAAAAATGCATTTCAATGGAAGAGCGGTCCATACACATGAAGGAAATCCTGGGGAGACAAAAGCAATATTTCCTGGGGGACCATACACATGATATTTATCGCAGGAAAGTACATCTCAGGCAGCTAAAGCAGTTGCTGCAGGAAAATGAATCCAGGATTGCCGAAGCCATGTGCCTGGATTTCGGGAAATCCTACTTTGAAGTGATTTCAAACGAATTGGGGCTGGTGTATAGCGAGATATCCATGATATTGAAACGACTATCCCGGTGGTCGAGGCCGGATCGTCCCCCGACGAGTCTCCTGAACCTGCCCGGGAAAAGCTGCATATACCCGATCCCATATGGGAATGTCCTGGTGATCTCACCCTGGAATTACCCTGTACAACTGGCGCTGACACCCGTGGCGTCGGCAATTGCAGCAGGGAATACTGTAATATTGAAGCCCAGTGAGATCACTGCACACACCTCGGGATTACTGGCGGAGCTGATCAATACTGCTTTTCCGCAGGAATTGCTGTATGTAAGGCAGGGTGGCATTCCGGAAACCACTGAATTACTGGAATTACATTTCGACAAGATCTTTTTTACAGGGAGTACGAAGGTGGGACGTATTGTAATGAAAGCTGCAGCTGAGCACCTGACACCGGTCACACTGGAACTGGGGGGAAAGAACCCGGTGGTTGTTTTACCCGACTGTGATTTGTCAAGGACTGCCCAGCGGCTGGTATGGGGAAAATTCCACAATGGCGGACAGGCATGTGTGGCGCCTGATCATATTTATGTGCACGAAAGCATTCGGGAGGAGCTGTTGGAGGAGGTGAAAAAACATATCAAAAAAATGTTTAACGGCGATGCAAAGAACGGAGAATCCCTTCCCCGTATAGTCAACCCGTCCAACTATGACAGGTTGCAAAAGCTCATTGACCCCTCGAAATGTGTGGTAGGAGGGAAGGGTGACCGGGATGCACTGTTCATCGAACCCACAGTCATGACCGGGGTTGAAATCACGGACCCCGTGATGCAGGAAGAGGTATTTGGCCCGGTAATGCCCATGTTAAGCTTCCGGGACCTGGACACATTGCTTGGTGAACTGAAAGAACGTCCCTCGCCACTTGCATTGTATATCTTTACAGGCGACATGCGCCTGGCGAAGGAAATACAATCCACATTCCGCAGCGGTACGGGTATGATTAATGATACCGTAGTGCATTTTGTGAACGGAACAACACCCTTTGGCGGTATGGGAGAAAGCGGCATGGGTAGTTACCATGGCAAAGCAGGATTTGAGTCCTTCAGTCACCGGAAAACCGTGCTTCGTAAACCCACATGGTTCGAGCTCTGGGTGAAATATCCACCCTATACAAAGCTGAAGCTGAAGATCGTTAAGCTGTTCCTGCGATAGTGCAGCCGGATGAAGTGACAGGAACCAATTACCAATAACCTAAAACCAATAACCTAAAACCTATAAGGGATCAGCTATAGGTTTCAATGAAGCGGCGGGGCCGCAAAATTACTTGACTGCACTGTCCAGGTACTGGCTGGGGGTCATTCCGGTCAGATCCTTAAAGATGGTGTTAAATGCTGATTTGCTGTTGAAGCCGGAATCATAGGCAATAGCAAGGATGGTGAGGTTTTTGTATTTCGGATCCTTCAATCTTTGCTTCACCTCTTCCACCCGGTACTCATTGATCAGGTAATAGAAATTTTTTCCCAGGTGCTGATTGATTACCTCGGTGATAAAATGCCTGGGAATATCCAGGTCTGCAGCAACATCATTGATGGTCAATTCCCTGTCCAGGTAGGGTTTTTTCTCTGCCATGTAATGCAGCACCTGCTGCCTGATCTGTTCCACATCCTGTTGTTTCAGTCCCGATCGCATGTATTTAACATCCTCCACTTCTTCAGGTGCTTCGGGAACACTTCCTTTGTGCGAAGCGATCTCTTCGAAAACTGAAGGTTGCTTGAAACCGAAGAACCCATATAGGAATGCAAAAATCGTAAGGCCAATAAAAGAGAGCTCATAGGGATCAAATGGCATAAAATTAATCAGGATGTCGATCAGTCCGACTATAAATACAAGTACATAACTGACATAGAAGGTAACTGACAGACCGATCAGCCACTGAAGGGTGAATTTTGCAGAAGAGTAGCTGACCAGGCTCTTCAGGTTTTCCTGGTGGCGGTAGATTACAATAAATGTAGCAATACTGTATGATGTAATGGATATAAAAAAGGAGGCACCGTAGATAATCCGCAAAGAGATGAAACGGTCGACTACCAGGAACCCCTTGCTTCCTTCCATGACCGGTTTGTTCAGGAATACCAGGGAGACAATGAGAAACACGACAAAAGGGGCAAAATGCCAGAGGTACCGGTAATTGAATTTCGGATGTTCGGTAGTCATAAGTTTGGCATACAGGAACATCAGGGGCCCATAGGTGAAAGGTAATACTTTTATGGAATATAGTTCTACCAGGTTGGAGTTCACCAGCACAATGACCATTTCAATGCAGATCAGGAAAAACCAGGCAGCGAGTACCTGGTTGGCCATGATTCTTGGTTTTTTCGTTGCAATCAGCAATCCGGCAAAGAAGGCCTGTGAGATTCCGATGTACAGGATCTGTTCCATGTATTAAAATTAAACAAAACTGTTTGAACATCACCTTCAGCTGTGCTGAATTTTTCGCGGCAGCGCAACATCCGACGTTTGCAGATGTGCTGCATTGCGCTTCATTGCTGGCTGGAATCACGCGATGATAGATTGAATTCCAAAACATTTTTTATTTTGAAATACGTGGTCAGATCACTACTTTTAGACTTTCAAAAAATATCAGTAAATGAGTGTACTATTAAACAAAGATTCAAAAGTGATTGTGCAGGGATTTACCGGCAGTGAAGGAACCTTTCATGCACAGCAGATGATCGAATACGGAACCAATGTTGTGGGAGGTGTTACACCCGGGAAAGGAGGTCAGAAACACCTGGATCGTCCTGTATTTAATTCGGTACAGGATGCGGTAGAGGCCACTGCTGCAGACACTTCAGTAATCTTTGTTCCTCCGCCATTTGCTGCGGATGCGATTATGGAGGCGGCCGATGCAGGCATCCGGCTGGCGGTTTGCATTACTGAGGGTATCCCCACAGATGACATGGTGCGGGTGAAGGAATACCTCAGCCGCAGGGATACTACCCTTGTTGGACCGAACTGCCCCGGCGTCATCACCCCCGGAGAAGCCAAAGTAGGGATCATGCCCGGGTTCATCCACGAAAAGGGTGTAGTGGGCATTGTATCCAGGTCAGGAACCCTCACCTATGAAGCTGTGGACCAGGTCACCAAAGAGGGACTCGGACAATCTACCTGTATCGGGATCGGCGGGGACCCCATCATCGGAACCACCACCCTGGATGCCATCAAACTGCTGATGGAGGATGAGCAGACCAGGGGAATCATCATGATTGGTGAGATCGGCGGCAGTATGGAGGCAGATGCCGCAACATGGGTGCGGGACAATGGAACAAAGCCTGTGGTAGGCTTTATTGCGGGTCAGACTGCCCCGAAGGGACGCCGCATGGGACATGCAGGTGCCATTGTGGGAGGCAAGGCGGATACGGCTGAAGCCAAGATGAAGATCATGGAAGAATGTGGCATCCACGTGGTTGTTTCCCCGGCTCAAATTGGCAGCAAGATGGCAGAAGTATTAAAGTAAGGACAGATAATTACGTTGTCGTTTGAGACTGCAACGCACCTATTGCCCGAATGAAAATTGAACAGATACGTGAAGCTGCGGAAGTGATCAGGAATGCAACACATCTGACCGCTTTTACCGGTGCAGGCATTTCGGTGGAGAGTGGGATCCCTCCTTTCAGGGGCGAGGATGGGATCTGGAGCCGCTACGATCCGGGAGTACTGGATATTTCCCGGTACAGGTCATACCCCGACGAAACCTGGCCGGTGGTCAATGAGATCTTTTACCAGTTCTTTGCAAAGGCGCAACCCAACAAGGCCCATGAGTTCCTGTCATGGTTGCAGCAGGAAGGCATCCTGAAAGCGCTGATCACACAGAATATTGACAACCTGCACCAGGATGCAGGCAGCACAGATGTAATCGAATATCATGGCAATTCACAATACCTGGTCTGCACCTACTGCGGGGAAAGGAGAAAAGTTGAGGAGCCCTTAGTCACAGATGAAGTTCCGCGATGCAGCAATGAAGGGGCGTTGATGAAACCTGATTTCATTTTTTTCGGGGAACCAATACCACAAGAGGCAGCCATGCGCTCAATGGCGGAAGCGGAAAAAACGGATGTAATGCTGTTGATCGGAACCACCGGTGAGGTAATGCCCGCGAGCATGATCCCGAAGGTGGCCAAGCGTGGAGAAGCCACAATCGTTGAGATCAATACTGCTGAAACCATTTTTACGCAAACCATAACGGATCTGTTCCTGCAGGGGAAGGCTGCAGCGGTGTGTGACCTGGTGCAGCAGGAGATTACACGGCTAAAATGAGCCAATCATTCCGTATGTCGTGATTTTTGCATTTATTTGTATTACCAATCAAAAACCAGAATAAAATGGAATTATTAAATGGAAAAGTGGCCCTGGTAACAGGTGCTGCGCGAGGTATCGGCAGAAAGATCGCCGAAGCATACGCTGCCGAGGGAGCTGATGTGGCTTTCACTGACCTGAAACGTGATGAGAATATGGAATCTCTTGAAAAAGAATTGTCTGCACTTGGCGTGAAATGCAAAGGCTATGCAAGTGATGCCAGTGACTTTGCGGCAGCGCAGGATACCGCCGAATCCATCGCAGCTGATTTTGGCAAGATCGATATCCTGGTCAATAACGCAGGGATCACCAGGGATACCCTGCTGATGCGCATGGAAGAGGAAATGTGGGACCTGGTGATCAAAGTCAACCTTAAGTCAGTGTTTAATTTTACCAAGGCAGTCCAGAAATATATGCTGAAGGCCCGGACCGGTTCGATTATTAACATGAGCTCGGTGGTGGGAGTAAACGGTAATGCCGGACAATCTAACTATGCTGCTTCAAAGGCTGGAATCCTCGGGTTTACCAAATCGGTTGCAAAGGAATTGGGTTCACGGAACATCAGGTGCAATGCGATCGCTCCCGGATTCATTATCACCGATATGACCGGGAAACTATCTGAAGAGGTCAAAGAGGAATGGGTGAAAACGATCCCATTGCGACGGGGCGGCTTGCCGGAAGATGTCGCCAATGTTTGCGTCTTCCTCGGATCTGAACTTTCTTCTTACGTTACCGGACAGACTATTTCCGTATGTGGCGGAATGAGCTAGATCAGAAAAAGCACAAGGCAGAAAACAGTTCTTCCCCTTTCCGCGTTATTTAAGGAGAATAGTTGTTTGTTGTCTTTTTCGAAATGAAAATCAATACGAAGGGGAAAATACTGCTGATGCTGTCCCTGGTGCCCTTACTTACAGGGTGCGCGGGTTCCAGCAGTTTTGTCACCTTTGAGGTACTGCAACCGGCCGATATCACCTACCCACAGACGGTGAGCAAGGTGGGCTATCTTAACAGGAGTCCTTTATCCAGGCATGCTTTTTCAAAAGTCAACCAGAAGGGGCTTGACCCGGTCGCATTAAGGATCGTTGACAGTATCGTATCTAACAATGTGCGCAAAGGCTTTTATGAAGGCAAACAACTAACTGAGCTGACTTTCATGGAGGATATTCCCCTGTACAATGCCCGACGGACGGATACCGTGGGAAAAGCGAAGCCATTGGGTGCTTTCACACAAAAACAGGTATTCCGTGATGCCGGAGGCAATATAGATGCACTGGTCGTCTTGGAATATTATTATGCAGACCTGGGTAAGACCTATCCTGCCTACGATTTCATGGTTGGGGATTATATCGAGGAATTCAAGCTGGACATGACGATCCTGTGGCGGGTCTATACTGACGACAGGGTTTCACCAATTGATGAATACCTGCAACAGGATACCCTCTATTACATGAACCGCCAATCCAGTCCCTCTTCGACATACCTGACTCCTGCAGATATACTCAGAGACGGCAGCCAGGAAATGGGATTTCGCTATGGTCTGCGACATATACCAAAATGGAGGGAGGTCTCACGCGTCATCTTCCGGGGAGGAAGCAAGGAATTAAGAGCTGCTGCAGATCTTACAGACTTAGGTAATTGGGATGAGGCAGCCGGTTTGTGGGTTCCGCTCATCCGGAATGAAGACCCCAAAGTTGCCGCAAAGGCCTGCCACAACCTGGCCGTCCATTATGAATTACTGGACGATATCGTGACCGCCTCCAACTATATCAACAGGGCCAGTGAATTGTGGGACAATAAAACCACCGAACGCTACAGCGAAGCATTGAAAAAACGACAAAAAAACCAGCAGGAACTGCAGCAACAGGTCAGGTAAATCTTCCTGCACTCCCTGGAATCTATTCATGCTTCATGAGGGATCCCGATGCACATCGATTTTCCCGCCTGGTCATTGCGTGGTAAGCACAGCACATGTTAATGCGATCAAATCTCTACCGGCATTCTTGAAGGAAAACCCGGGGAAAATTATACTTTTGTGGTTCAATTGAACCATTATGAGTGTAGTTGCTGTACAGGGGATCTTCCTCTTTATCCTGATCGGAACATTTTTACTTGAACGCTGGCTGGATGTAAAAAATCTGCGTCATACGGTGACAACGTTACCTGGGGAGCTGAAAGATGTCTATGACCAGGAGGAGTACCGGAAGAGTCAGTTATATAAAAAGGAAAATACACGGTTTTCTTTTATTACCAGTTCCTTCAGCCTGGTAGTTATGGTGACGGCCATCCTGCTGGGGATCTTCGGTTGGCTGGACCGCTTCCTGGAGGCACGGATTGATTCATATTATCTGCTGGTATTGCTGTTCTTCGGGATACTGGGGATTGTATCCGACATCCTGGGCATTCCCTTTGAATGGTACGACACCTTCAGGATAGAAGAAAAATACGGGTTCAATAAGACCACCCCGAAGACCTTTGTGCTGGACAAACTGAAAGGGTGGTTGCTCGGTATTATCCTTGGGGGCGGTATCCTGCTGCTCATCACCTGGATCTACCAGGCAACAGGGGAGTATTTCTGGTTGCTTGCCTGGGGAGTGATCACACTGTTCTCCCTGGTCATGAACATGTTCTATTCAAATCTCATCGTACCACTTTTCAACAAGCAAACACCCCTGGAAGAAGGGGAACTGCGGAA